>NZ_CP103424.1:600000-900000 GCF_024918975.1 Mycoplasma cottewii
AGATAAATTTAATTGCAGATTCATGATCTTTTAATTCATCATCATAAACGTATTTTTGATCATTGTGTTCAAATTTTAGTCTACCATCAATCCCAATTCTTTCAGCTAGACCATCTAGAATCGCTTCAACACCGTTTGTTGTTTCAAATAACTTAAATTTAATTGAACTACTTCCTGAGTTAACTACAAGAATCATATAATCTCTCCTTTATTTTATTAAGATAAATGTAAAGTCATAATTGCTGTGTTTAAAACATCAACTAAAGTAGCTCCACGACTTAAATCGTTTACTGGTTGGTTTAACCCTAGAACAAATGGACCTATAGCTTCAAATCCACCCATTCTTTGAGCAATTTTATAACCAATATTTCCAGCATTAATATCAGGGAAAACAAAGATATCTGGTGTTTGTTTTGTTAATAAATTGTTAGGGAATTTTTTATCTCTAACTGATTTATCAAATGCTGCATCAAATTGGATTTCTCCATCTGCTAAATAATCTTTTTCTTTATTTTTTAGAATTTCAACAGCAGCATGAACTCTATCAACATCTTCACCTTTACCTGATCCGTTTGTTGAATAACTTAATAAGGCTGCTTCAACATTTTTAACATTTAAAGTTTTAGCAAAATCAGCAGCCATGTCTGTCATATCTGCTAATTGTTGACTAGTTGGTCTAATATTTAGTGCACAATCAGTAAAAATGTAATTTTCTTCACCTTTACTCATAATAAATACACTACTTGCAATACTATAACCTGGTTTTGTACCAATTATTTGTAATGCAGGTCTTATTGTGTCAGCTGTTGTGTTGTTTAGTCCTGATAACATACAATCAGCTTGATTCATTTTAACTAACATTGCACCAACATAGTTTGGAAGTTGCATCATTTGTTTAGCAACTTCAATTGTTGCTTTACCTTTTCTTATTTCAACAAATTTTTCTTCTAGTGCAGTTGTGTCTAGTTTATCAATAGCAATAACTTTAATATCACTATGATTTTTTAAATCACTAGGAATATCAGCTTCATTTTTAAATAATAAAATTGGATTTCCTAGTTTTTCTTCTACTAATGTTTTAGCTACATTTTGTATTATACTTGCTTCTCCTTCTGGAAAAACAATACTTTTTTTATCTGCATTTTCAGATAATCTATTTTTAATATCTTGTATTGAATACATATTAATTTCTCCAAATTTATTTATTAGAAGTGAATTGCTTTTCCAGTTTCTAGTGCCTCAGCAACTTCTCCAACAGCTTCACTCATTGTTGGGTGAGGGTGAATTGTGTTTGCAATCTCAGTGATTGTTCCTTCACACTCAATAACAGCAGTAATTTCTGAAATCATTTCAGTTGCTCTATTTCCGATTATATGAGCTCCTAAAACAGTTTTGTATTTAGGTTCAACGATAATTTTTACAAATCCAGTTGTATCATCATCAGCTAAAGCTTTACCAATTGCTGAGAATGGGAATTTAAAGGCTTTATATTCTACATTTTCAGCTTTAAGTTGTTGTTCAGTTTTTCCGATCATAGCAACTTCTGGATGAGTATAGATACATGATGGAACTTTGTTAAAGTCCATTGTGATATCTTCAGCATGAGCTTTGTTAGCTTTTTTAGCAATTCTGTTAGCAGTAACAATAGCTGCTTTAACTGCTGATTGAGCTAACATAGCTTTACCAATAACATCTCCTACAGCGTATACTGAATCAAGGTTAGTTTCTTGATATTGGTTAACTTCAATACCTTTACGTGGTGTTAATTCTAATCCAATGTTTTCAAATCCATCTAAAGTTGTTCTACGTCCAACAGATTCTAAAACATATTCACCTTTAATTGTTTGTTGTTTTCCATCAACTTCGTAAACAACTTCTCCGTTTTTAAATTCTTTAACACTTGCATTAGTAATAACGTTCATGTTGTAAGTAGTTTTTAACTCTTTTGTCATTACATCAATAACATCTTTATCTAACATTTCTAAAACAGTTGGTAATGCTTGTAAAACAGTAACTTTAGTACCTAAACTTGCAAATAAACATCCAAATTCGATACCAATAACTCCTCCACCAATAACAACTAATGAATCAGGAATTTTAGGTACTGATAAAATACCTGTTGAGTCAATAACAACTCCAGCTTTTCTTCCTTCATCAAATCCTGGCAATGGTAAGTGGTTAGGAATTGATCCAGTTGCAATTACTAAATTATTTGCACGGTAATTTTTACCATTTACACTAATAGTGTTTTTATCTAACGCAACAGCATTACCTTTAATTTGAGTTACTTTATTTTTATCTAATAAATATTTAACTCCACCAGTTAATTTTTTAACTACTCCGTTTTTTCTTTCTAAAGCTTGAGCTCAGTCGATAACAACTTTTTCTGTGTTAGGTACTACAATACCTAATTCTTTAGCTTTATGTAAAATATCATGATATACGTGACTAGTTTTTAATAATGTTTTTGTAGGAATACATCCAACATTTAAACAAACTCCACCATAGTATTCTTTTTCAACTATTAAAGTTTTTAATCCTAATTGTGCACATTTAATAGCACAAACATATCCACCAATTCCAGCACCAATTACAGCAACATCAAATGTATCTTCAACATTTACATCAACTTTAGCAGGTTCTTGAGCTGGAGCTGAAGTTGCAGAATGACTACGTCTTGGTAATAAGTCGTTAGAAACAGGAGTTGCTCCAACAACACTAGCGTTTTCTTCAGCAGCTTCTTTTTTAGATGAAGCAGAATCAGAAGTTGATGATCCATCATCAATTTCCATAACAACGTCTCCAACTTTAATTTCTTGACCAGCTGAAATATTAATTACTGCAATTTTTCCATCAACTGGAGCTGGAATTTCACTATTAACTTTATCAGTTTCAACAAAGTATAGAGCTTGACCTGATTTTACAGTATCTCCAACTTTAACTAAAACTTCAGCGACTGTTCCTTCAGTTAGTCCTTCACCGATATCAGCAAATTTAACTTTATACATTTTTATTTTCTACCCTCTCTATTAAACTTTTAGACAAATAATACTATTGGTTTTGCTAAGTATTCTTGAACTTTGATCAAGAATCTTCCTGCATCAGCACCATCAATAATTCTATGGTCACAAGTCATTGAGAATGGCATTATGAACCTAGGTTTAATTTCACCGTTAATGTACATTGGAGTTTGAGTCATTGTTCCTACTCCTAAAATAGCAGATTCTGGTGAATTAATAATTGGAGTTGCGTAATCTAATCCGACTGAACCAAAGTTTGAAACTGTAAATGTTGCTTCAGTCATTTCTTTCATACTTAATTTTCCTTCTTTAGCTTTTTTAGCTAATTCAGAAATTTTGTTAGCGATTTCAAAAACACTTAACAAGTCAGCACCTTTAATTACAGGTACCATTAATCCTTGAGGAGTATCTACAGCAATACCAATGTTTATATTGTGCATGTATTGAATTTTGTTGTTTGCAAAATCTCCTCTTGCATTAATATTTGGCATATCACGTAATGCTTTAGCACAAGCTTTGATAATAAATGCTAAGTAAGTTAATTTAACTCCTTCTGATGCAGCGTAATCTTTTAAATCAGATCTTAATTTGTGAGTTTCAGTAATATCAACATTTTTCATACCAGTAAATGCAGCAATTTCAGTATGTGATTTAACCATAGCTTTAACTGTTGCTTTTCTGATTCCATTCATGTTGATTGTGTCTCATGATAATGGAGCATCAATATCTGGTGTTTTTTTACATGCAACTGGTTTTTCTTGACTTGAAGCAGCTGGTTCAGATTGAACGTTAGATGATTGAGCGTTTTTAACATCAGCTACTAAAATTCTTCCATTTGGACCAGTACCTTTTAATGAAGATAGATCCACTTTTAAATCAGCTGCAACTTTTCTTGCTAATGGAGTTGCTTTTACTTGTTGAGTTGATGAAACAGTTGTTGATACATTTCTTGTAATTAATTCGTTTGAAACAGGAGTTGCTCCAACAACACTAGCATTTTCTTCAATAACTTCAACTTTAGCTTCTTGTTTAGCTGGAGTTGAAACTGAAGGTCCAGATCCGTCATCAATTTCCATAACAACGTCTCCAACTTTAATTTCTTGACCAGCTGAAATATTAATTACTGCAATTTTTCCATCAACTGGAGCTGGAATTTCACTATTAACTTTATCAGTTTCAACAAAGTATAGAGCTTGACCTGATTTTACAGTATCTCCAACTTTAACTAAAACTTCAGCGACTGTTCCTTCAGTTAGTCCTTCACCGATATCAGCAAATTTAACTTGATACATATTTTCTATCCTTTCTTTCTAAAATTTATAATCTAAAAGTTCTTTCATTTTGTCTAAAACTTTTAATGGACTAGTTTGGAAGTATGCTTCACCTCTATCATAAGGTGTAACAACATCATAACCTGTACATCTTGATAAAGGTGCTTTTAGATACTCAAAACATTCTTCATTTACACTAGCAATAATTTCAGAAGAAACAGAAAATGATCTAACAGCTTCATGAACAACTAATAGTCTTCCAGTTTTTTTAACTGATTCAACAACCATTTTTTTATCTCATGGTTTAATTGAACGTAAATCAATTAAGTCAACTGTAGCATTTGGATGACTTTCTTTTAACATTGCAACTGCTTTTTGACAATCAACAGTTTGAGCTCCATAAGTAACAACAGTTATGTCGTTTCCTTCTTGAATTTTGTATCCTTCACCAATTTTAATAGTGTAGTAATCATCTGGGATTTCTTGTTTGAAAGCTCTATATAATTTAGTTGGTTCTAAGAAAATAACTGGATCTGGTGATTCAATAGCTGCTAGTAATAATCCTCTAACATCATATGGAGTAGATGGACAAACAACTTGTATTCCAGGAATGTGAGAAAATACAGATTCTAAAGCTTCACTGTGGTGTTCTAGTGCACGAATTCCTCCACCCATTGGAGTTCTAATAACCATAGGTGCAGTATATTTTCCTCTACTACGGTTTCTCATTCTTGAAATGTTAGTCATAATGTTTTGTAAAGCTGGTAATCCTAAACCTTCAAATTGTAATTCGATAACAGGTCTCATACCATTCATAGCCATACCTAAACCAACACCAGCAAACATAGCTTCACTGATTGGAGCGTTAAAACAACGTTCATTTCCATATTTAGCTTGTAAACCTTGAGTAGCTCTGAAAACTCCCCCTTCAGTTCCTACGTCTTCTCCAAAAACCACAATATTTTTGTGTTTTTCCATTGCAGAATCTAAAGCGTCAGTTACAGCTTTAATATTATTAACAATAGCCATTAGTGGTGCCCTCCTTTAGCAGCTTCTGGGTATTTTTCAAAGAATGCTTTTGCTTCTTCATATTGCTCTTTTAAGAATGAATCCATTTCAGCATATTGATATTTGAAAATTTCTTCTAATCCATAGTTTTTATTTTGTTCAACTCAAGCAAATTCTTCAGCAATAAATTTATCTTGTTCTGCATCTAATTCTTCTTGTTGTTTATCTGATCATAATTTGTTTTCGATTAATCATTTTTTTAATCTTACTAATGGGTCATATTGTTGCATTTCTTCAAATTCACCTTTTGGACGGTATACATCTGGGTTATCTGAAGATGAGTGTGCACCTAATCTATATGTTTCACACTCAACAAATACTGGTCCATTACCTTTTCTAGCGTATTCAACAACTTCTTTAAATACTGCTATACATGCAAAGTAATCATTTCCATCAACTTTAATTGAAGGCATACCACTCGCAATAGCTTTAACTGCAAAGTTTAATGATTTAGTTTGTTCACTTCTTGCAGTAGAAATAGCTCATTGGTTATTTTCACATACAAAAATAGCTGGAACTTCATGAATTTTTGCAAAGTTCATTGCTTCATAAGTTTCACCTTCACTAGTTCCTCCATCACCAGTTGTTGTAACAACAACTCCACCAGTTTTGTTGTATTTTTCAGCAAACGCCATACCAGCAGCTTGTGAGTATTGTGAACCAATAATAATGTTTGGAGGTAAACTGTTAACACCTTCAGGTGATCTTCCTCCTAATTCATTACCTACTCAGTAAAGCATAATGTTTCTGATTTTTTGTCCCATTGCTAGTCATCCAGCATTGTTTCTATAACCACTTATAAAATGATCAGTTTTTTTGTTTAATGCATTAATGTATGCAACTTCACAAGCTTCTTGACCTGTTGATGATAAGAAAGATAGTAATCTTCCTTGACGTTGCATTGTGTTTTGATAAATATCTTGTCTACGAGAAAGATTCATTGTTTTGTATGCTTCTATAATTTCTTCATTAGAAATTTTAGGCATTAATTTAGGGTTAATAATTTTCCCATCTTTATCCATTATACGAACACATTCGTCTTTTAATGGATCAAATTTTCCTAAATAATTCATCTATATTTTCCTTTCTATAATAAATTATTCAAATAATAAATTTATGAAATCTTCTTTAGTAAAGTTTTTAGCAAAGATTTCTTCTAAATCGTAACTATCTAATACTTTTTCGATGTCTTCTTGTTTAAATGAAACTCCTATTAAAGATTTCTCTAATTCTTCAGTACCTTGAGTTCCTAAAAAATCACCATAAATTTTAATATCTTTAATAGTTCCGTTATCTACATCTAAACTGATTTGGATAAATCCTTTAGATTCTAAATATTTCTTTTTATTTAAAGAGAAATTTGTATTGCGACCAAAGTTTCATTCTCATCTATCATATTTTTCTAATTTAGATCTATTAATTGATTGAATTTCTTCATCTGTTAATTCAATTCAATGAATTTGTTCATTTTTAACATATGAATCAATTACATTACCGATAAATGTATCTAAATCGATATCGATATTTAGATCTTTGAAGAAATCTTTAATGTTTCTTACTCTAGCTGGTTTTGATCTAACTTGTTGGTGTTTTAATTTTTCTGGATCAACAATTAGATATTTAGCTATTTTAGATAAATCAACATCAAATAATAATGTTCCGTGAACTAAAGTTTTATTTTTAGTTTTTAATTGAGCATTACCACTAACTTTATATCCATCAATTACCATGTCATTTCTACCTGAAAATTCAGCAGGTATTTTATTGTCATTTAAATAAGTAATTATTGGTTGTAAAGCTTTTTGATAATCTACATCATCAGTTGAATTATCTACAATCAATGAATAACAGACATTACCTAAATCTTGAAAAACAGTTCCACCACCAGTATTTCTTTTGATGATTTTCACTCCGTCTTTTCAAGCTTCAGTTAAATTAATTTCAGCAAATGTGTTTTGGTTACGTCCAACAACAATAGTATTAGCATTTTGTCAGAAAAACACAATTGGATCTTTTGATTTTCAATGATATGTTAAGTATTCTTCAATCGCTAAATTAATAGCTGGATCATGGTATTTTGAAATTAATAAATTAATCATAAACTATTTCTTTTTAAAGTAATTTAAACCTAAAACTTCTAATCCAGCTAATGAAATGAAGTTAAATGGTTTGTTGAAGTGTGGTAAGAAGAAAATATCAACTAGTGGTAATTCATCAATTGTTAAGTCTTTTTGAATTCCTAAAGCTAACATGTACATTACTTCTGTATGATTTTTTTCACTTGCTACTTGAGCTCCAACAATTTTTCTTGTGTTTTTGTCTCAAACAACTTTGAATCATACATCGTGTGCTGATGACATGAATTCAGGTCTATCTAAATCGTGGAAATTGATTGATTCTACTTCCATTCCTAAACGTTTAGCAGCTTCTACCGAAACTCCAACACTTGCCATATGGAAATCAAATACTGAAATACCGTTTGCACCAGTATATCCAGGTGATTTTAATACATTTCCTCTAACAATGTTTGTTGCAGCTGTAACAGCTGTTCTAACTGCAGTTGTAGCTAATTGGATTGGAACACTTTTGTTTAAAGCTTTGTTGTAAACTTGAGCACAATCTCCTACTGCATAAATATCAGCATTTGTTGTTTGCATGTAATCGTTTGTTACAATAGCTCCTCTTTCGTCTAAGTCACAAACTCCTTCAAGAATTTTAGTTTGTGGTCTTACTCCTACTGAAAAGATTACATAATCCACATCGATTGAACCTTTATCAGTAATAACTTGAGTAACTTTTCCGTTTTCACCTTTAAATTCAGTAACTTTTGAACCTAATACTAATTTAACACCTGCTTTAGTCATTTTTTCTTGCATTAAATCAGTAAATTCTTTATCGTAGTAAACTGGCATAATTCTGTCAGCAACGTCAATTAAAGTAACATCTTTTCCAAATTCGTTGAATGCTTCAACTAATTCAACTCCGATGTATCCTGCACCAACAACTGCGATTTTTTTGTAATTTTTATCTAAGTTGTGTTCTAGAATTTTTTTTGCG
This sequence comes from Mycoplasma cottewii, assembly GCF_024918975.1. Lineage (NCBI taxonomy): Bacteria > Bacillati > Mycoplasmatota > Mollicutes > Mycoplasmatales > Mycoplasmataceae > Mycoplasma > Mycoplasma cottewii. The sequence continues at coordinate 608,417 of NZ_CP103424.1, forward strand.
TGGTGGTAGTTTTTGCAAATTTGAACACCATCTAAATCGATTCCTGGGATAGGAGGAATTAGTGGTCATGTTCCAGTAGCAACGATTAATTTATCGTAATTATCAGTTTTTACTTCACCTGTTAATAAATCTTTAACAGTAACTGTTTTAGTTTTATCATCAACTGATAAAACGTCATGATTCATAAATACGTTAATTCCTTCTTCTTTTAAAGTTTCTGGAGTAGCGTAAAATAACATATTTGGGTCTTTTACTTCCCCTTTAACTCATAAAGCAATACCACATCCTAAAAATGAAATAGCATCATTTTTATCATAGGTATTAACTTCACAAGTTGGGTCTAATCTTTTTAATGTTCTAACTGCTGTAGTACCAGCGTGGTTAGTACCTAATACTATAACTTTCATACAAGTCCTTCCTTTTCATTATTAGTGAATAATTTTTAATAAAAATGAATTAATATAAATTATTAATTATTCCTAATATATATTTTAACTTATTATAGCTAATATTGACAATATTATTAAATTTTAACTAAGCACCACTTTTTGACTAAATAATGCTTAATTATTCTGCTTTAAAATAATAAAAAACCAAACTTAATTTGGTTTTAATTTCTTATTAGTTAGTTGGTGCTTTTTTATATTTTTTAGTAACTAGGATTGCAGTTCCTGCTAAAACAGAAGCTGAAGCAATAGATAAAGCGATAATAACTCCTTTGTTGTCAGGTTTTTGATCTGGTTTAATTTCAATATTAAATTTAGCAGTTATTTCTCCTTTGTAGTTTATTACAGTTTTCTTTTCATCTTGTTTTGATTGTTTTTTATTTGAATCAACTTGTGGTTCGATAGCTTTAAAAGTTACAGATACAGATTTGTATTTTTCTTTTTCAAAAGTGATTTCAGCTTTTGTCATTTCTAATTGGTTAGCATCTAAAGCTGAAGTTGTTTTTATATTTGCAATACTTAATGCTCTTAAAATATCTTTTTTTGCTTTTTTAATATCTACATTTTTTGGTAATTTTATCTTAATATCTTTTGTTTTTATAATTAAATCTTTTAAATCGAATTTAGCTTCTTTATTAACAATAAATTCAACTTCAACTGATCCTTGATAGTTTTTACTATCATCTTTTGCTGAAATTTTAGCTTTTTTACCATCTTGGTTTTTTTCAATTTTTAATTGATTGATATCTAAACTAGCATTTTTATTTTTTCTATTTATAGCTACAATAATTTCTTGATCTGAATCTTTAAGAATTTCACCTATATTTTTGTCTACAACTAACTCAGATAAGTTTTTTTTAGTTTCAGTGGTTGTTTCAGAGTTTGATGCAATATTAGTTGTTTGTTTTAAAATGATATTATTTTTAGAATTGTTATTGTTTATCAAAGCAAAAGAACCAGTAGTTAGTAAGATTGCTGATGCTGTTAATACACTTAAAAATTTCTTCATAGTTTTTCTCGCTTTCTAATAAACTTATAAGACAATGTTTACTATTTAAATTTTATATCAAAAGAGAGTTATTACAATATAAAAATAAAAATAGAGTCTATTAAATAAACTCTATTTTATGTTTTAAATTATTAACTATTAGTTCTCAAAGAATTTCTAATTTTTTCAGGTAGTTTTTGATCTTTAAATGCAGGGTTAGCTCCATTGTTAAAGTTTTCAAATTTTTTAGTATCACTTATTGTTACATTTCATTTAGAAATATCTTGATCAAATGCTCTTGCGTTTTCGAACATCTTAGTCATATCTGTTACTTTTGAAACATCTCAAGCAGTGTATTTTGAACCATCTGCTTTTTCTATTTCTTTAGTATTAATGTTCTGATTGAAACTTGATGCACCAGCAAACATTTGTTCCATAGTTGTAACTTGTGAAGTATTAAAGTGTGATATGTCTTGATTGAAACTTGATGCATTAGCAAACATTCGTTCCATTCTAGTTACTTTTGAAGTATCGAATTTATCTCCTAGAGATTGGTTGAATGCTTTTGCATTTAAAAACATACGTCGCATATCTGTTACTTTTGAAGTATCGAATTTATCTCCTAATGAATGGTTGAATGGTGTGTTGTAGAACATTAAACGCATATTTGTAACTTGTGAAGTGTCAAAGTTATTACCTAGAGATTGGTTGAAGTTTCTAGCGTCATAGAATATTTGTTCCATACTTGTTACTTTTGAAGTATCGAATTTATCTCCTAGAGATTGGTTGAATGCATATGCACTATCAAACATAGATACCATACTTGTAACTTGAGAAGTGTTGAAATTATTACCTAATGATCCATTGAATCTAACAGCCTGATGGAACATGCTTGTCATGTCTGTTACATTTGAGGTATTGAATTTATCTCCTAGAGATTGGTTGAAGTTTCTAGCTTGATGGAACATACCTCTCATATTATTTACATTTGTGGTGTCGAAATTATTTCCTAGTGATTGGTTGAATGAACTAGCACCAGAGAACATACTTTGCATATTTCTTACATTTGTAGTGTTGAATTTATTTCCTAGTGATTGGTTGAATGAACTAGCACCAGAGAACATATCCTTCATATTTTCAACTTTAGAAGTGTTGAAATTATCTCCTAATACTTGGTTGAATGCTCTTGCTTTACTAAACATATATTCCATTGTTGTAACTTTTGAAGTGTCAAATGAATTACCTAATGATTTGTTAAATACATTTGCACTAAAGAACATTTCTTTCATATTAGTTACTTGTGAAGTGTTGAATTTATCTCCTAGAGATTGGTTGAATGAACTAGCACCAGAGAACATACCTTCCATTGTTGTAACTTGTGAAGTGTCAAAGTCATTACCTAATGAACTGTTGAATTTTTCTGCTTTTCAGAACATTCAGCTCATATCGGTTACTTTTGAAGTGTCAAATATGTTACCTAAAGATGCATTGAATGCTTTTGCTTCACCAAACATCAACTTCATATTTGTAACTTGTGAAGTGTCAAATAGATTACCTAGAGATTTGTTAAATTTGTGAGCTTGATAGAACATTTTTTCCATATTAGTTACTTTTGAAGTGTTGAATTTATCTCCTAATGCTTGATCGAACACTTTTGCTTCATTGAACATACCTAACATAGTTGTAACTTGTGAAGTGTCAAAGTCATTACCTAAAGAACTGTTGAATTTTTCTGCTCTTCAGAACATTCAGCTCATATCAGTTACTTTTGAAGTGTTGAATTTATCACCTAACACTTGGTTGAATGCTCTTGCTTCACCAAACATAGATTCCATGTTTGTAACTTGTGAAGTGTCAAAGTTATCTCCCAATGATTTATTAAATGAATTTGCATAGTAGAACATTCGTCTCATATTAGTTACTTTTGAAGTGTTGAATTTATCACCTAACACTTGGTTGAATGCTCTTGCTTCTTGGAACATACCTTCCATTGTTGTAGCTTTTGAAGTATCAAATGAATTACCTAATGATTGGTTGAATTTTTCCGCTCTTCAGAACATTCAGCTCATATTAGCTACTTTAGAAGTGTTGAATTTATCACCTAAAGATCCATTGAATACTTTTGCTTCACCAAACATAGATTCCATTGTTGTAACTAATGATGTGTCAAATAGATTGCCTAATGATTTATTAAATTTGTGAGCTTGATAGAACATTTCTTTCATATTAGTTACTTTAGAAGTGTTGAATTTTTCACCTAATACTTGATCGAATCTTTTTGCTTCTTTAAACATAGCTTCCATGTTTGTTACTTTTGAAGTGTCAAAGTTAATACCTAAAGAGCTATTAAATGAATAAGCTCTGTTGAACATAAAACTCATATTAGTTACTTTTGAAGTGTTGAATTTATCTCCTAATGCTTGATTGAATTTAGTTGCGTGTTGGAACATAGACTTCATGTTTGTAACATTAGAAGTATCTCAACTTTCTAATCCTGAAATTGTTGTGTTTCTATTTCTTGTGAATGCAGATTCTAAACTATTTATAAATGTAGGTAGTATTGGAACTACTTTATTTGTATCAGCATTAACTGCTTCTATTTGTCATTCTCCAAAAGAATTTTTAAAGAATCCAATTCTTGTTAACTCTTTATTTTTGTCTTTATAAGTAGCTTTTACACCAAATTCAAAATTAATTGTTCCAATAAGTCCTTTGGTTTTATTTTCTTTTCCTGTAATTCTTATATCTTTACCGTTAATTTCTATATTCAGATCATTTAAACTCAAGTTTCAATTGTTTAGTTCATTTATTCTTCTTAATATAGTGTCATGTTTAACATCTGATAGCACATTTAAATAATCATGAGTTTGTTTTGATAGACTTAAATTCACTTGAATTGAACCTTGATATTTATCATTACCATTAACTGTAATTGTTGCAACTTTATCATTTACTTGAACTCTTAATTGTTGACGAGTAATTTTATTTAAATTTAATAAATCAGTATTTAATTCAATAAAACTGTTTAACACACTTTGAGTATTGTTGTTTTTAAGATTGTTTATATCTTTTGCGATTCCTTGAATTGTATTAAATTGTTCTTTAATTGAATAATTAATTTCAACAGTACCTTGATATTGAGCGTTATCAGATTTAACTTGGATTTTTAATTTTCCATTTTGATTTGAAAGAACATTAAAACTTGCAACAGTAAATCCAGGAAGTTTTTGTTCGTTATCTTTAATAAATTTTTCAATGATTTTGTTTTGTTCATTTGAATTAAATGCTCCAGCATTAGTGTTTAATCCTAAACTTGCAATATCAGTTTTAATTGAATAATTAATTTCAACAGTACCTTGATATTGAGCGTTATCAGATTTAACTTGGATTTTTAATTTTCCATTTTGATTTGAAAGAACATTAAAACTTGCAACAGTAAATCCAGGAAGTTTTTGTTCGTTATCTTTAATAAATTTTTCAATGATTTTGTTTTGTTCATTTGAATTAAATGCTCCAGCATTAGTGTTTAATCCTAAACTTGCAATATCAGTTTTAATTGAATAATTAATTTCAACAGTACCTTGATATTGAGCGTTATCAGATTTAACTTGGATTTTTAATTTTCCATTTTGATTTGAAAGAACATTAAAACTTGCAACAGTAAATCCAGGAAGTTTTTGTTCGTTATCTTTAATAAATTTTTCAATGATTTTGTTTTGTTCATTTGAATTAAATGCTCCAGCATTAGTGTTTAATCCTAAACTTGCAATATCAGTTTTAATTGAATAATTAATTTCAACAGTACCTTGATATTGAGCGTTATCAGATTTAACTTGGATTTTTAATTTTCCATTTTGATTTGAAAGAACATTAAAACTTGCAACAGTAAATCCAGGAAGTTTTTGTTCGTTATCTTTAATAAATTTTTCAATGATTTTGTTTTGTTCATTTGAATTAAATGCTCCAGCATTAGTGTTTAATCCTAAACTTGCAATATCAGTTTTAATTGAATAATTAATTTCAACAGTACCTTGATATTGAGCGTTATCAGATTTAACTTGGATTTTTAATTTTCCATTTTGATTTGAAAGAACATTAAAACTTGCAACAGTAAATCCAGGAAGTTTTTGTTCGTTATCTTTAATAAATTTTTCAATGATTTTGTTTTGTTCATTTGAATTAAATGCTCCAGCATTAGTGTTTAATCCTAAACTTGCAATATCAGTTTTAATTGAATAATTAATTTCAACAGTACCTTGATATTGAGCGTTATCAGATTTAACTTGGATTTTTAATTTTCCATTTTGATTTGAAAGAACATTAAAACTTGCAACAGTAAATCCAGGAAGTTTTTGTTCGTTATCTTTAATAAATTTTTCAATGATTTTGTTTTGTTCATTTGAATTAAATGCTCCAGCATTAGTGTTTAATCCTAAACTTGCAATATCAGTTTTAATTGAATAATTAATTTCAACAGTACCTTGATATTGAGCGTTATCAGATTTAACTTGGATTTTTAATTTTCCATTTTGATTTGAAAGAACATTAAAACTTGCAACAGTAAATCCAGGAAGTTTTTGTTCGTTATCTTTAATAAATTTTTCAATGATTTTGTTTTGTTCATTTGAATTAAATGCTCCAGCATTAGTGTTTAATCCTAAACTTGCAATATCAGTTTTAATTGAATAATTAATTTCAACAGTACCTTGATATTGAGCGTTATCAGATTTAACTTGGATTTTTAATTTTCCATTTTGATTTGAAAGAACATTAAAACTTGCAACAGTAAATCCAGGAAGTTTTTGTTCGTTATCTTTAATAAATTTTTCAATGATTTTGTTTTGTTCATTTGAATTAAATGCTCCAGCATTAGTGTTTAATCCTAAACTTGCAATATCAGTTTTAATTGAATAATTAATTTCAACAGTACCTTGATATTGAGCGTTATCAGATTTAACTTGGATTTTTAATTTTCCATTTTGATTTGAAAGAACATTAAAACTTGCAACAGTAAATCCAGGAAGTTTTTGTTCGTTATCTTTAATAAATTTTTCAATGATTTTGTTTTGTTCATTTGAATTAAATGCTCCAGCATTAGTGTTTAATCCTAAACTTGCAATATCAGTTTTAATTGAATAATTAATTTCAACAGTACCTTGATATTGAGCGTTATCAGATTTAACTTGGATTTTTAATTTTCCATTTTGATTTGAAAGAACATTAAAACTTGCAACAGTAAATCCAGGAAGTTTTTGTTCGTTATCTTTAATAAATTTTTCAATGATTTTGTTTTGTTCATTTGAATTAAATGCTCCAGCATTAGTGTTTAATCCTAAACTTGCAATATCAGTTTTAATTGAATAATTAATTTCAACAGTACCTTGATATTGAGCGTTATCAGATTTAACTTGGATTTTTAATTTTCCATTTTGATTTGAAAGAACATTAAAACTTGCAACAGTAAATCCAGGAAGTTTTTGTTCGTTATCTTTAATAAATTTTTCAATGATTTTGTTTTGTTCATTTGAATTAAATGCTCCAGCATTAGTGTTTAATCCTAAACTTGCAATATCAGTTTTAATTGAATAATTAATTTCAACAGTACCTTGATATTGAGCGTTATCAGATTTAACTTGGATTTTTAATTTTCCATTTTGATTTGAAAGAACATTAAAACTTTCAACAGTAAATCCAGGAAGTTTTTGTTCGTTATCTTTAATAAATTTTTCAATGATTTTGTTTTGTTCATTTGAATTAAATGCTCCAGCATTAGTGTTTAATCCTAAACTTGCAATATCAGTTTTAATTGAATAAGAAACATTAATTGAACCTTCATAATTTATGTTATTTTCAACAGTAATTTTTGCTTCATTTTCAACTAATTCAAATTTTAATTGTTCACGAGTAATTTTTACTGTATCTTGTTCTAATATTTCTTTATTTATTTCAAAGAATCTATCTAAAATAGTGTCTGGTTGATCATCTACAAGTCCACTTATATGAGATTGAATTGATTTATGATCTTCAGTTGATTTAAGAAGTGTTGAAAATTGAGGCAGATTGTATCTAAACACAACTTCACCAACATAAAAAATAGAATCTGATTTTGCTTTAACTTTGATAGTTTTTTCTTGTTCATTAATTTGAATATCAAAGTTTTGTTTGATTTTTTCAGCATTAAAATCTTTGTTATTTAAAAGATTTCTTTCAACTAATCTTTCAATAACTTTTTCTATGGTACGCACTTCAAAAACACCAAGATTTTTATTCTCTTCTTTTATTAGAGAACTGATGTTTGGTTTGTTAAATTTTATTTCTACTGAACCTTTAAGAAACTTGCTTGATTTTTTAGCAGAAATTGTCACACTAGGAACACTTGGGTTAAATTTAAATTCAACATTTTTAAGTTCGATCTCTATATGTGATTTTTCTGTTCTTAAAATCTTGCGTTGTACATTTATTTGATCTAATATAAGTTGTTGATTTTCAGTGTATAGAATTTTTAGAGAACGTACGCTCTCAGGAATATCATTGGTAAGGTTAAGATTTTTGGCGTCTAGTTTTCTTTTATTATGTAACACTCCTACCGTTACTCCAGCTACTGAACTAGAACTAACTAATAACCCGGCAATGATACTTAATAATTTACCTTTTCTTGCCATAACAATTTTATTTTACTTCTTTTTTTTTTTTTTTTAACACAGTAACATTAAGAATTTTACAAATTTTAAGGTTCAATTATTTAAAACTATTTTTTAATATTAAGTGTAATAAAACAACTATTTTTGTAACCTGAACTTTTCACAATTTTGTAACTAGTTAATAATAATTATGCAAAACCCTTTTAAATAAAGGGTTTTTATTTTGAAAAACGATAGATTTTTCCTTTAAATAGTGATATAATGTAACTAGTAAAGGGGATAAAAAATGGCTTTTAAACCGGTTAAAATACCATCAAAAGATATTGTATTTAGTAGAAGAAAAAACTGCACTTATGTTTACTACACAACTAAGAAAATTTTTAATAAAGAAAAGGGTTATAGTGAAAACGAAAGAGCGTGTATAGGGATTGTTTCTGATGAAAAGAAACAATGATGATACCAAATAAAAACTACGTTACCTATTTTGGAGATTTTGGTATTTCTCTTGAAAAAAATGATAGTCAATTCTCAAGAGTTTTATCATTCGGTGCAAGATTAGTTGTTGGCAAAATATTAGAAATGTTAAACATAAATTCAATACTAAATAAAGTTTTTAAAGAAAAACTGATTTAATAAAATCTTTGATTTGCTATTTCATTGATGAACAAAGTTCTACAATTCAACATTATGAAAAATGAGCAAGAAGAAATGCTATTTTTGGAAATAAAATAGATAGCCAATCAACAATTTCAAGATTATTTAATAATGTTTTGACTGAAGATTTGATAATGGAATTCACATACATATGAAACGTTGAATTTCAGAAAAATAGTCTTTCAAGAGATATTATTTTATCTTTAGACTCAACTAACTTTAACACTTATTCAGAAAACATAAAACTTGCTGAATACGGCAAAGCAAAAGTTGATCAAGGATTAAAACAAGTCAACTTAGCTTATGTAATAGACAATGAAACTACAATGCCATTGTTTTATCAAACTTTTTAGGATCTGTTACAGATCAAACACAATGCAAAGAATTAATTAATAAAAGCATAGAATATGGGTATAAAAATCCTACATTAGTTATGGATAGAGGATTTTTAATACTGAAAATGTAAATTATCTTCAAAATGTTGACTACAAATACATAATTATGGCCAAATCAAGAAATAAATCTTTAGACGTTTTATTAGAAGAAAACAGAAATAAGATCAAGGATAATTTTAATTGTTATATAGAAAAATTTGGTTGTTATGGACTAAAACTTAGAACAAAAGTTATTGGTGAAAAAGAGCAATTTGTCTACATTTATTACAATGGAGAGTTAGCTGAAAATAAGAAAAAGCATTTTTCAGAAAAATGCAAAAGCTAAACAAACTATTTTAGATTCAAAGCTAGACGTTGAATCTTTAAAAAAGAATACAAAAATTTCTTTGATATTAGTCTAAATGAAAACAAACAAAAAATCATTTCTTTAAAAGAAGATGTATTTGAAAAAGTTCATAAAAATGCAGGTTTTTCAATAATAGTTTCAAACATAGATTCTGATCTAGAATTTATACTTACTCAGTACAAAAAGAGATCTTGTTGAAAAGCCTTTTCAACTGTTAAAACAACTTTTGATTTAAATAAATTCAACGTTCAAGACAGATTAGTTTTAGAATCAAAGATGTTTATTTCATTTTTAGCCTTAATTGTTAGATCGTATTTTAGTTATTGCATGAAAGAATTTTTATCTGACAATAGACACCATACAGTGAATACACTGTTTAGTGAACTATCAAAAATGGAACTAGCAAAATTCAATAAAACATATGTTAGTTCATATGGTTTAAGTAAGACTCAAAAAATAATTTTATCTGCATTTAAAATATCTGAAAGAGATATAAATCAATGTACAAAGAGATTAATAAAAACCTAAACTAGTCACACACTTGTGAAAAGTTCAGGTTTAAAATGATAAATTACTAGTGTTTTAAGAATTTTAAAAATATTTACTTTTTAATTAATTACTTAATATAGAGTAAAATAAATATTAGTGATAAAGGAGAGTTTATGAAAAAATTAACCGTTAAAAAACTTATTGATAATTTAAAATTAGATTGTGAAATTTTAGCTGGAGAAAATAATTTAGATAATGAAATTAAAAGTTATGGATTAAATCGTGCAGGTTTAGAATTAACTGGATTTTTTAGAGAATTAGATGATAAAACTTATAGAAGAGTTGTTTTACTATCAACAAAAGAACAACAATATATGTCAATGTTTGATAAAGAAACTAGAATGAAAAAATATACTGATCTAATCAATGTAAATCCACCTTTAATTATTATTACTAAGAATTTTGATGATGAAGTTCTAGTTGATGTAGCTAAAAAATTAAATAAACCATTAGTAAAAATTTTATATGAATCAACAGCACAATTAATAAGAAGATTTTTAGATGTTTATGATACTTTTTTCTGTCCAACAATTGAAGAACATGCTACTTTATTAAATATCTTTGGAAAAGGAGTTTTAATTAAAGGAAGATCGGGGATCGGGAAATCAGAGATAGCTTTAGAATTAGTAAAAAACAACCACTTATTTGTTGGTGATGATAGAATAATTCTTACTCAAAAAGCAAATACAATCTATGGAAAATCTCACCCTATTTTAAAAAACTTAGTTGAAGTTAGAGGGATCGGAATCTTTGATATAGCTAAAGCTAGTGGATATCAAATTATTATGGAAGAATCACCAGTTGATTTAGTTATTGATCTTGTACCATTTAGAGAAAATGGAATTGATTCAACTGAAAGACTTGGTTTTGAATGAAATGAAATTGATATTTTAGGAGTTAAAGTTAAACATATTTCTATTCCAGTTAGTGCTGGACGAAGCGTTACAAATATTATTCAAGCAGCAGTTGGTCAATTTAAAATTAATCAATCAGATCAAGCAGAAAACATAGATGATTTACTAGAAGAAAGAACTATTAAATTTATTCAAGAATCAGACGATTAGAAAGGAAAAATTAAATGCCAAATACGTACTATCAATGACTAGAACAAAATGGTGATCCATCAAAAGCCAGAAATCTTTTTGGAGTAGTGCCAGCTTATCCAATTTTTATGTTTATTGGAATTATTTTAGTAATAATTGCTAGTATTGTTCATTTAAAAAGAAAAGGAATTCCATTAAAAGAATTTGAAACTTCAATTTTTATAATTATTCCTGCTGGTATTTTAGGAGCAACTATTTTTGGAAAAATATTTTTACCTTTTTATCAACAACCAAATACTTGATATAAAATATTTTTCTTTTGAGATCCTGGTATGTCTTTATTTGGTTCTTTATTATTTGGTACGTTATTTGGTATAGCATTCTTTTTAAAAAGATCTAAAGTAACTAAAATATCATTATGAGTTTATGCTGATTGTATAATTCCAAATATTTTATTAGGTCAAATGATTGGTCGATGAGGTAATTTTTATAATCACGAAATATTAGGTCCTCAAGTTAGTTATGAATCACTTTATTATTTACCTGAATTTATTAAAAATAAATTATTTTACTTTCCTAGTTTTGGTACTTTTCATAATCCTGATAATGTTAATGATCTATTAATCAATCACGATGGATGATGAATAGTTGGAAGTGATGTTTATGATAAAATTAAACATTTTATAAGCAGTGAATATAACAATCAAACTTTTGATCAAGTTTTAAATCAAAAAATAACTTACAATCAACCATTATTTTTATTTGAATCATTTTTAAATTTTATATTATGAATATTAATTACTTTTGTTATTAGAAATATAGGTATGTGATTTTCAAAACCTAAACCTTGAGAATTAGAACCAAAAGCATTTCCAGGTTGATTTAATAAACAATACAAATCATTAAAAGAAAGTGATATTAAAGATATTCAAACACTAGTTCCTGTTAAATATAAAAAAGTTATTATAAATAAAGATGATCAAGAAATTGAATTAAAACTTTCATTTTATCAAGCTTGAAATAAAGCGTTTTATTGATATGAACCTGATCAAAATAGTGTAAATCAAATTGAAAAACAAATTTTTAATTATTTTGATTCAAAATATAATGCTGAACAACAATTTAAAAGAATCAAAATTCAACATAAAAATAAACTAATTAAAATTCAAAAAGATTATGATTTAAAATTATCTAGATTAAATAAAAACTCAGATCAATATAATGAATTATTAAATTTATTAAAACAAGAATTAGATAAAGAAAAAGAAATCTTTAAACAAAAACAAAACAATTACTATAAAACATATAGTATTTGAAATAAAATATTTAATGTAAATCCATATTCAAAAGAATTAGAAAAGTTACATAATCCACACAATTATTTAGTTATTAGATGTGGTGTTGCTACTGGGTGTTTTATTACAGGTTATTTAATTATTAGAATTATTTTAGAATCATTTAGAAAACCAACAGAATATTTTATTCAAAATCATTCAGTAATAAATTTTATTATTTTAAGTTTAATTTTATTAAGTGGAATTGCAATAATATTAATAGCGCAATTTATAGCGCCTTATAAATGAAGAGAGATAGGTTGATTATATGAAAAATCTTACTAATGAAGTTTATGACGTTTTAATAGTTGGTGCAGGTCCTGCTGGACTAACTGCAGCTATTTATACAACACGTGCAGGATTAAAAACAGCTGTGTTTGAACATTCAGCTCCAGGTGGAAAATTAGTTAAAACAGATCTAATTGAAAACTATCCTGGATTTGAAACAATTACCGGACCTGATTTAGCTATGAAAATGTACATGCAAGCGATGAGTTTAGGAGCTGAAATTCAATTTTATGGTGTAAGTAAAATTGTAAAAAATGAAGATCTATTTGAAGTAGAATTATCAAATGGTGAAATTAAAAAAGCTATTTCAGTTATTTTGGCTAGTGGAACTGAAGAAAATAAATTAGGTATTCCTGGTGAGGATAAATTATACGGTAAAGGTGTAAGTTATTGTGCAGTTTGTGATGGTGCATTTTATAAAAATAAACCAGTTGCAGTTGTAGGTGGAGGATATTCTGCTGTTCAAGAAGCTATGTATTTATCTCAATTAGTAGATAAAGTTTATTTAATTGTAAGAAGAGATGTGTTTAGAGCCGATGCTAATAAAGTTGCAAAATTAAAAGCACAAAACAACGTTGAATTTATTTTAAAATCTCAAGTTAAACAAATTAATGGTGAAGAAAAAGTTGAATCAATTTTAGTAAATACTCCAGAAGGAGAAAAAACAATAAAAGTTGATGCAATTTTCCCTTACATTGGATCAACTCCTGTGATTGAATCAGTTAAAGATTTACATTTAGAAAACGAAAAAGGATATATTCCTACAACTGATAAAATGGAATCAACAATTAAAGGATTATATATTGCTGGTGATGTTAGAGATGTACCTTTACGTCAAATTGCTATTGCTTGTGGTGATGGAGCTATTGCTGGTCAGATGGCTGTTGAATATGTTCAAGAAGTAAAGTAAGGTGATTTTATGACAGAAAAAAAGACAAATAAATCAGCTTATAATCTTAAGTTAAAACTAGTTAGAAATAAATCAATTATTGCTATTAGTTTATGAGTGTTATTAAGTTTATGTGTAGTTTTATTTTTAGTTTTAACAACTTCATTACTACGTCAAAACTGAACTGATGGTAATTCATTTTCTGATCCATCAAATAGTAATCACACTTCTTTAACTTATAATAATGTAAAACCAGAATATGGAAAAATAAGAATATATTCTCTAACAATGACTGTTGGAATGATGCTATCAATTGCTTATGGTTTAGTTAATTTTTATAAAAAAGGATTATCAATAAATGACTTATCACTTTCAGTAATTTTTATTATTCCTGCTTCATTACTAGGTGCTTCATTTTTTGGAAAAATAGATCAAACAAATATGCCATTTTTTGAAAGATTTGCATTTTGAGAAGGTGGATTAGCAATTCATGGTGGAGTATTTGCTGGAACTTTTGTAGGAATAATATTTTTCTGTATAGTAGGACGAAGAACTAAAACTTCTATACTAGTTTATGGTGATGCAATTATTCCAAATATTTTATTAGGTCAAGTAATTGGAAGATGAGGAAACTTTTTCAATCACGAAGTATTAGGTCATCCAATTGCAAAAATAGCTAATTCAATTTCTAGAAATTATACTGATGCAGATATTGATCAATTATTTGGAGCATTTTTACAAAATAATGCTAGACCTTTATGATTACCAGATATCATTTTAAAAAATTCATTATCAGTTTATAACGGAGCAACAGATACAATTAATGGAGTTGAATTATCACAAGGTAATTTAGTATTACTTTCTCCAATCTTTTTCTATGAATCAATTTTATTATTAACTTGTTGAGTTGTAATTACTTTTATTATTCCTAATATTTATAAACTATTTTCTAAACCAATTGATGCTAATAATAATGTAATTAAAATTGATTGATTATTTAGTTTTGTTCAATTTTTCAAACCTTGAGTTAAATCAACTGATCAAAAAATAAGTAGCAAAGACGCTTGAAAAAAAGCTTTATCAAATAATACAAAATCAAATGCTGTTGAAGAATTTAAAATAAAAGCATCACAAATAAAATTAGCTAATAAAAACTTTATAGTTAAAAAATGACAAACTAATCAACTTTTATTAGATTTAAATAATAAAAATAATTATGCTATTACTAAAAGTGGAGTAGCTATGTTTAGTTATTTTATGTTATGAAATGTTGTTAGATATGTTTTAGAATTAACTAGATCAAATGATAATCTATTTATTTCAAATAATAAAGATTTATCATTAGCTATCATAGGCTTATCAGTTGTTATTGGTTTTATTGGAATTGTATGTTCTCAATATGTATTTTGTAGATTATTTAGAAAGCCTAATTGATTATACGAAGTAGAATATTTTAGTATTGTTGAAGTTTAATAAGGAGAAAGATATGTCATTTGCTTTAGAAGTTAAAGAAGAAATAGTTACTCATAGTTTTAATCATGATCAAAAACTAGCTTATCTTTCCGGATTTATTAGATATAGCTCTGATATTATCTTTTCTAATCAAGCTCAAAAAATAAGATTTTCAACAATAAGTAATAAAATAGCAAGAACATTATTAAGTTTTACAAAAGAGTTTTTTAATGGAGAAGTTGAAATATCAATTATTCAATCTCAAGTATTAAAAAAGAATAAAACATTTGTTTTAACTTTAATTGGGGATGTTGATAAATTCTTACAAGATCTAAAAATTTATAACAAAGATAATCAAAAAATCTATGATTATCAAGTTGATGAATCAATCAAAGATAAAACTTCAATTATAAGAGCTTATATTGCAGGAATTTTTACAGCAGTTGGATCAGTTAATTCTCCAAAAACAAGTAATTATCATTTAGAGTTACAATTTAAAAGTTTAATTGATGCTGATCGTTTTATGATATTAAATAAAGATTTAGGTTTCGATTTTAAATTGTTAGAACGTAATGCAAACAGATTTATTTGTTATTTAAAAAGATCAATTATGGTGTCTGATTTTTTAAAATTAATTGATGCAAGTAATTCTGTTTTAGCTTTTGAAAATGAAAGAATTTCACGTGATGTTTATAACAGTATTAATAGGGTTAATAATATAGATATTTCAAATCAAACTAAAGTTTTAAAAGCAGGTAAAAAACAAGTTGAAATGATTAACTATTTAAAAGAATCTAATCAATTTCATTTACTAAGTAAGAAAGCTCAAGTTTTAGCTGAAATAAGAATAGAAAATCCAGATTATTCATATATTGAACTGGTTGAAGAAATGAAACAAAAAGGTTATAGTATTACAAAATCTGGAGTAAGTAATTTATTTAGAACAATGGATAAATATTTAAAATAATGTAAGACAGTTAAGAGTACCTTTTTTATAAATTAAAGATTCATACTTGACAATTTTTGTCAAGTCTTTTTTTTTTTTTTTGCGAGTATAATTCATATAAGCAAGAGTCTTTTTCAAGGAGTGTAAGATTAATTATGAAACTACGAAGATTTTTCTCTTTAATAACATTATTTTCTACTAGCTTAATCTCAACTTCAACTTTAATTGCTTATAGCTTAAAAAATGATCAAAATCATACTCAAAATAATCAAACAAATAATTCACAAAAGACAATAATAGATGATTTAAACACAATAATTC
Source organism: Mycoplasma cottewii (assembly GCF_024918975.1). Classification (NCBI taxonomy): domain Bacteria; kingdom Bacillati; phylum Mycoplasmatota; class Mollicutes; order Mycoplasmatales; family Mycoplasmataceae; genus Mycoplasma; species Mycoplasma cottewii. The sequence continues at coordinate 624,709 of NZ_CP103424.1, forward strand.
AAGAAATAAAAAATAAGATAAATTTAATTGATACTAAGATTGGTGCTATTTTAAAACAAAAGCAACACTTGCAAACTCAACTTGATATGATAGTTCAAGAAAACATGAGTAAAATAACAAAATTAAACGAACGAATAGAACAAATAGATAAGGAAATCACAAGATTAGAAGGTGAAAAAAATCAATATAAACAAGAGGCAGAAGCTAAACAACAAGAGTTACAAGAAATACAAAAAAAACTCAATTCATCAATCCAACAAATTAATACCTATAAAGAAGTTGTTATTGATATTTGAAATAAAAAAACAAAAGACACCATTTGAGCTGGTGAAACTTATAGTAATTTATTAGATAGATTTAATAAAACTATTTCACTTAAATTTGAATTAAAAGACACAAGCCAAGCTAATAATAAAATAAATGATGGTGGAGATAAAAAATTTAAAGTTAAAAAAGGTGAAATAGAACTTGAATTAGAAATGGGAAAAATTTATAAAAATTCTCAATCTAAAGTCGAACAAGGAGATAAATTAATTGAGTTTGGTTGAAGTGCCGAAGGCAGAATTGAGAAAATGAGTGATAACATTTCAGAAGTACCTGAATATTTACCTTGATTTATTACAAGTCTTGATTATGCTTTTTATAAATCAAGATCTACATTTATTATTAATTTAGAAAAGTGAGATACGTCTAATGTGAAAAGTATGGAGGGTGTGTTTGAGGGTTCTAATTTTGATTATTCAATAGCGAATTGGAATATTGAAAACGTAGTAAATTTCAAGAGAATGTTTTTTTCAGCAAGTAATTTTAAGCAAAGTATAAAGTCTTGGAGAATAAAAAAAATTGTAAGAGGAGAGGGTATAGCACTACTTGATTTTATTAATAAAGAATGTCCTATTTGAAGACATTCACTAAATCATTGAAGGTTATATCTCCCTGAACTTGTTGTAAATTCTTATAGAGGTGGAAATCGTGGTGTAGGATTTGAAGATGGAAGAATTTTAAACCCATAACATTTATTTCATAATATATTTAATATAATATTGATAAACTCTCATTGAGAGTTTTTTATTTAATTTTTACTAGAACTTTTATTAGGTTAAAAATATTAATTTATTAAAAAATATTTTAAAATATAAGAGAATGTTTTGAATTATATAGAGGTGTTTAAATGACGAATTTATTAAAAATTTTAAAAGCAGTTATGGCTATAAATGCTAATAATCATAATAATGAAATAGAAAATAATGACAAAATAGAATTAATAAATAAAAGTGAAAATAATTTAACAAACTATAATCTGACTAATTTACCAAAACATGAATTTGACAAATCAAATCCAAATAAAGTTATCAAAATAGCTTCTGTAGGAAATAAAATTGTACCTTTTCCACCTAATGTAGATGAAGTTCCGTTTTTCTTACCTGAACATATTACTGATTTAACTTCAGCTTTTGAAAATAATCAAAACAAATCTATAAAAGGTATTATGAGCTGAAATACTTCTAGAGTAACAAGTATGAAAGCTATGTTCAGAAATGCTAAAAACTTTAATCAAAGTATAAACAATTTTAATACGTCAAATGTTGTTGATGCAAGTTATATGTTTGATGGTGCTGAGAGTTATGTAAATGGTGGTCGTGGACTTAATAGTTTTAAATGATTAGCAGAAGTCAATCATAATGTTACGCCAAAATTATCAAATACAAGTTTTATGTTCAGAAACGCTAAACAATTTAATCAAAAATTTGAAAACTTTGATGTTTCTAATGTAGAAAATATGGAATCTATGTTTGAAGGTGCTATTGCTTTTAATAGAGATATAGCTGCTAATAATGATTTATCAAAAAATGATGGTAGTTCTTGAAATGTTTCAAAAGTAAAAAACATGAAAGCCATGTTTAAAAATACTAAGACATTCAACCGTCCTATTAATAATTGAAACGTAGTTAATGTAGAAAATATGGAATCTATGTTTCAAGGTGCTGAAGTTTTTAACAATGGTGGAGCAAGTGTTTTAGATTGAGAAAATAAAACTTCAAAAGTAAAAAACATGAAAACCATGTTTAAAAATGCAAAAAACTTTAACAAGGATGTAAGAAGATTAAACACATCTAATGTTGAAAACATGGAAAGCATGTTTGAAGGAGCTTTAAAATTTGATAATAATGTTCGTGTTTGAAACGTTTCAAAAGTAAAAAACATGAAATCTATGTTTAAAAATGCTAAAAGTTTTGATCAAGACTTAAATAGATGAGATGTGTCACAAGTAACTGATATGAGCAGTATGCTTGAAGGTGCTGAATCTTTTAATAATGCAGATCAAGGGTTTTTACATTTCAACAAAAAAACTATAAATGTTAAAGACATGAGTTTCATGTTCAAAAATACTAAAAAATTTAATAGTGAAATAAGCTCTTTAGATTTATCTAGTGCAGAAAGTATTCAAGGTATGTTTGAAGGAGCAGAAGCTTTTAATAATGCAAATAACGAACTTAAATGAAACGTTTCAAAAGTAAAAAACATGAAATCTTTATTTAAAGATAGTAAAGCTTTTAATAAAAATGTTTCAAATTGAAATATTAGTCAAGTAACAAATATGAGCTCAATGTTTCAAGGTGCTCAAGCTTTTAACAATGAAAATCAAAGCATTAGATGACAAGATAAAACTATTAATGTTCGTGATATGAGTTTCATGTTCAAAAATACTAAAAATTTCAATCAAGATGTTTCTAATTGAAGCACTCAAAATGTTACAAATATGGAATCTATGTTCGAAGGTGCAAATGTTTTCAACCAAGAAGTAGCTTTTAATACAAGACAAGTAACTAATATGAAATCTATGTTCAAAAATACTAAAGTCTTTAATAAAAATTTAAACTCTCTTAATACAGGAAAAGTTTCAAATATGGAATCTATGTTTGAAAATGCTCAAGCTTTTAATAATGCTAATAACGATCTTAATTGAACAACTTCAGAAGCAACTAACATGAAAGCCATGTTTAAAAATGCTAAGAAATTCAATCAATCAGTTTTTAATTTCAATGTATCAAAAGTAACTGATATGAGTAGTATTTTTGAAGGAGCTGAATCATTTAATCAAAATATAATCAACTGAGTTATTGAAGAAAATGTTAACATGGATAATTTTGATAAAAATGCTAACAAGTGAGTTGATTCTAATAAACCAATTAGAATTCCTTCAAAATACATAAAAAATATTTCACAAATTATAAACAATAAAGATACTAAACTAGGTCTTATAAGAGCAACAAATGATCAAGAAATAATTAAAAATATATTAAATACACTTAAACCTAAATATTCTAATTTAGATTGAGATTCACTAGAAATTGTAATTAAATCTCCAGGAGTTGCTGTATTAAGATCAAAACAATCAGCAAGATTTAAAAGATATAAAGGTGAAGTAACAATTACTTATAAATTCTTAACTAATATTAATAATATACAAAACCTTATAACTGATATTAGCGATATTAAAAATAAAAGTATTGAGCAAATTATTGAAGAATTTATTCGAATTAATCAAACAAAATTAGAAGGTTTAAATAGAAATGATCTTTTAGGTAATAAAAATTCTGATTATTCAATCACTTTAAAAGTTAGAGATGATCATGAAATATATCAAGGTTCAATTTTACTTAAAACAAATATTTCAACTTTAGAATTAAATCCTAACGCTGGATCATTTAATGAATTTAATAAAGATGCAATTATTGATGCTTTTATTGATAACAACAATAGTAAAATGCCTGGACTAACTAGAAATGATTTTGAAGTTGTTGGTCAGACAACTAACGATTCAATGAAAGTTAAAATTAAAGATAGTGATAAATTCCATGGTGAAATTGAAATTAAATTTACAATCAAAACAAAAATTGATGAAATTCCAAACATTAACAATAATGCAGGAGCATTTAACTCAAAAAATAACGATGAAATTATTAGTACATTTATTAGTAAAAATCCACAATTACAAAATTTAACTAAAGATGATTTTGAAGTTGTTGAAGATCAAGACAATTCAATAAGAGTTAGAGTTAGAAATAATAATGAAAATTTCCAAGGTGAAGTTACTATTAATTTTTCATTAAGAACTCCTATTAATACAGTTGTAAACATTACAAATGTAGGTTCATTTAATGAATTTAATAAAGATGCTATCATCAATGCATTTATCAGAAAGAATCCACAGCTAAGAGAGTTAACTAAAGATAACTTTCAACTTGTAGGAGATCGAGCTGATAATTCAATAAAAGTTAAAGTTATAAATAGTGATAAATTCCAAGGTGAAATTACAATTAGCTTTACAATCAAAACAAATATTTCAACTTTAAACTTAAATCCAAATGCAGGAGCATTTAATTCATATAACGCTGAACAAATTATCAACGCATTTATTAGAAACAATAATACAAAACTTGATGGTTTAAATAGAAATAATTTCAATTTTACTGAAGATAGATCTAATAATTCAATCACTTTAAAAGTAAAAGATGATCACCAAAAATACCAAGGAACAATTACAATTAACTTTACAATCAAAACTGATATTTCAACATTAGATTTAAATAGAAATGCTGGTGCATTTAATTCAGATGATGCAAACACAATCATTGAAAAATTCATTAAAGATAATAAACAAAAACTTGATGAATTAGGTTTAACAAGAAATAGTTTTACAGTTGTAAATAATCAAAACAACGTTTTAACAATTAAAGTAAATGATGACAACAACAATTGATTTGGTCAAGTTGCAATTAACTATTCAGTTAAAACAAACATCTCAACATTAGATTTAAATCCAAATGCAGGAGCATTTAATTCATATAACGCTGAACAAATTATCAACGCATTTATTAGAAACAATAATACAAAACTTGATGGTTTAAATAGAAATAATTTCAATTTTACTGAAGATAGATCTAATAATTCAATCACTTTAAAAGTAAAAGATGATCACCAAAAATACCAAGGAACAATCACAATTAGCTTCACACTTAAAACCGATATTTCAACATTAGATTTAAATAGAAATGCTGGTGCATTTAATTCAGATGATGCAAACACAATCATTGAAAAATTCATTAAAGATAATAAACAAAAACTTGATGAATTAGGTTTAACAAGAAATAGTTTTACAGTTGTAAATAATCAAAACAACGTTTTAACAATTAAAGTAAATGATGACAACAACAATTGATTTGGTCAAGTTGCAATTAACTATTCAGTTAAAACAAACATCTCAACATTAGATTTAAATCCAAATGCAGGAGCATTTAATTCATATAACGCTGAACAAATTATCAACGCATTTATTAGAAACAATAATACAAAACTTGATGGTTTAAATAGAAATAATTTCAATTTTACTGAAGATAGATCTAATAATTCAATCACTTTAAAAGTAAAAGATGATCACCAAAAATACCAAGGAACAATTACAATTAACTTTACAATCAAAACTGATATTTCAACATTAGATTTAAATAGAAATGCTGGTGCATTTATTTCAGATGATGCAAACACAATCATTGAAAAATTCATTAAAGATAATAAACAAAAACTTGATGAATTAGGTTTAACAAGAGATAGTTTTACAGTTGTAAATAATCAAAACAACGTTTTAACAATTAAAGTAAATGATGACAACAACAATTGATTTGGTCAAGTTGCAATTAACTATTCAGTTAAAACAAACATCTCAACATTAGATTTAAATCCAAATGCAGGAGCATTTAATTCATATAACGCTGAACAAATTATCAACGCATTTATTAGAAACAATAATACAAAACTTGATGGTTTAAATAGAAATAATTTCAATTTTACTGAAGATAGATCTAATAATTCAATCACTTTAAAAGTAAAAGATGATCACCAAAAATACCAAGGAACAATCACAATTAGCTTCACACTTAAAACCGATATTTCAACATTAGATTTAAATAGAAATGCTGGTGCATTTAATTCAGATGATGCAAACACAATCATTGAAAAATTCATTAAAGATAATAAACAAAAACTTGATGAATTAGGTTTAACAAGAAATAGTTTTACAGTTGTAAATAATCAAAACAACGTTTTAACAATTAAAGTAAATGATGACAACAACAATTGATTTGGTCAAGTTGCAATTAACTATTCAGTTAAAACAAACATCTCAACTTTAAACTTAAATCCAAATGCAGGAGCATTTAATTCATATAACGCTGAACAAATTATCAACGCATTTATTAGAAACAATAATACAAAACTTGATGGTTTAAATAGAAATAATTTCAATTTTACTGAAGATAGATCTAATAATTCAATCACTTTAAAAGTAAAAGATGATCACCAAAAATACCAAGGAACAATTACAATTAACTTTACAATCAAAACTGATATTTCAACATTAGATTTAAACAGAAATGCTGGTGCATTTATTTCAGATGATGCAAACACAATCATTGAAAAATTCATTAAAGATAATAAACAAAAACTTGATGAATTAGGTTTAACAAGAAATAGTTTTACAGTTGTAAATAATCAAAACAACGTTTTAACAATTAAAGTAAATGATGACAACAACAATTGATTTGGTCAAGTTGCAATTAACTATTCAGTTAAAACAAACATCTCAACATTAGATTTAAATCCAAATGCAGGAGCATTTAATTCATATAACGCTGAACAAATTATCAACGCATTTATTAGAAACAATAATACAAAACTTGATGGTTTAAATAGAAATAATTTCAATTTTACTGAAGATAGATCTAATAATTCAATCACTTTAAAAGTAAAAGATGATCACCAAAAATACCAAGGAACAATTACAATTAACTTTACAATCAAAACTGATATTTCAACATTAGATTTAAATAGAAATGCTGGTGCATTTATTTCAGATGATGCAAACACAATCATTGAAAAATTCATTAAAGATAATAAACAAAAACTTGATGAATTAGGTTTAACAAGAGATAGTTTTACAGTTGTAAATAATCAAAACAACGTTTTAACAATTAAAGTAAATGATGACAACAACAATTGATTTGGTCAAGTTGCAATTAACTATTCAGTTAAAACAAACATCTCAACATTAGATTTAAATCCAAATGCAGGAGCATTTAATTCATATAACGCTGAACAAATTATCAACGCATTTATTAGAAACAATAATACAAAACTTGATGGTTTAAATAGAAATAATTTCAATTTTACTGAAGATAGATCTAATAATTCAATCACTTTAAAAGTAAAAGATGATCACCAAAAATACCAAGGAACAATTACAATTAACTTTACAATCAAAACTGATATTTCAACATTAGATTTAAACAGAAATGCTGGTGCATTTAATTCAGATGATGCAAACACAATCATTGAAAAATTCATTAAAGATAATAAACAAAAACTTGATGAATTAGGTTTAACAAGAAATAGTTTTACAGTTGTAAATAATCAAAACAACGTTTTAACAATTAAAGTAAATGATGACAACAACAATTGATTTGGTCAAGTTGCAATTAACTATTCAGTTAAAACAAACATCTCAACATTAGATTTAAATCCAAATGCAGGAGCATTTAATTCATATAACGCTGAACAAATTATCAACGCATTTATTAGAAACAATAATACAAAACTTGATGGTTTAAATAGAAATAATTTCAATTTTACTGAAGATAGATCTAATAATTCAATCACTTTAAAAGTAAAAGATGATCACCAAAAATACCAAGGAACAATTACAATTAACTTTACTGTTCAAACAAATCAAGATGAAACCAATAATAAACAACCAGAAAAACAAGATAATAAAACAGTTATCATAGCTTCATCGGCTAGTGCTGTTGGCGGACTTGGTATTATTGGAGCTATTTTATCAGTTATTAGAAGACGTAAGAAAAAATAACGGTAATTACAAGATTTGAAAAACCGCTACAAAATTACTTTGAAATAACCAAAATAGATCCAAATCAGAATTTTCATAAAGCGTAAAAAAGACATAATGTCTTTTTTCTTTTTACTTATTTTTAATCTTTGTTTAGAATAAATGATTTTGTAATAAAATAAAATTGTTATGAAAAGTGAACCAAAAAACGAACATCTAATCACTATAAAAAACCTAATTTTTAAGTATTCTAAAAAACAAAAGTTCGATGATGTTAATATAGGAGAATTAACAATAAATAAGAACGAAATTATCTGTTTATTAGGTCCATCAGGTAGTGGTAAAACTACATTATTAAACTTAATTTTAGGATTTATAAAACCAACTAGTGGAGAAATTAAAATTAAAAACAACCCTTCAATTCATGAAGTATCATACATAATGCAAGAAAATTCAGTGTATGAAAATACTACAGTTTTTAACAATGTTTATTTAAGTGCTAAAAACTATGATAAATGAGTTAATTCAGTTAGAATTCATTTTTTTAAAAATTACATAAACAAAAATAATCTTAATGATCAAAAGATAATTAAATTATTTGATGATTATAAAAACAGTATACATTCATTTAATAAATCAAAAACAAAAATTAACTATCTTAAATTAATTTTCACTTTCTTATTTAACAAAGATGTTAAAAATAAATTTAAATTTTTAAAAGAAGTTAAATTAAAAAATCTATTTAAAATTGAAATAGAAAAAATAGTTAAAAAATTAGATATAGACCAACTATTATATAAAAATGTTAATGAATTAAGTGGTGGTCAAAAACAACGTGTTGCATTTGCAAAAGGTATTATTAAAAAAACTAATTTAATATTAATGGATGAACCTTTTTCAGCATTAGATGCAAAAATAAAAGAATCAACAATTCAATGATTAATTAAAGTTAAAAGAGAATTTAACTTGAGTTTAATTATTGTTACTCATGATCAACAAGATGCATTAAAAATTAGTGATCAAATTATTTTATTAAATAAAGGAGAAATTCAACAATATTCATCAGGTAGTGAAATGTATGATAATCCTAATAATTTATTTGTTGCTAAATTTATTGGTTATCCTGAAATTAACTACATTGGAATTAAAGATGATAAACATTATTATATAAGACATAATAAAGTTGAAATCGCACCAGATTTAAATGGTAAATATAAAATAATTGATAGAAAAAATTTAGGTGATAAAACACTATATATAATAAATTATTCTAATGATAACTCTTGATCTGTTTTAATGGATCAAAATAATATAGAAATAGGTTCAAGCATAAGCATAAACTATTCTGATAAAGATGTTTTAGTATTCGATAGTAAAGGTAATAGAATCTATGAATAACAAAATTAAAAAAAATTCAGCTAATGTTTTTAAAACATCTTTATTATTACTACCCTTACTAATTTGTGTTTTATTATTTACTTTAATTCCTATTTTTCATACTTTTGTAAAATCGTTAAGATTTTTGCCAAATGAAGCAGATAGAACTAGTTATGAAATTAACTTTAATAACTACAACAATATTTTAAGTGATAAGTTATTTCAACATGCAGTTTTAAATAGTACATTAGTGTTAATATTTGGAAGTGGTTTTTCAATCACACTAGCATTGTTATTTGCTTTATTAATTAATTCATTATTGTTTAAAACAAGTAAAAGAATATTTATATCAATTATATATTCACAATTTTTCATTTCAGGATTTGCTATAGGAATTGCATTTAGTATGTTTTTTGGTTCTAAAAACTTATTCTTTTATATTTTAGGATTAGACAAATATAGTTTTATGTTAGGAGATCATAAACTACCTATTTGAATTTATTATTCTATATTTCAATTATGAAGATCTCTACCTTTTAACTTAGTATTATTTGCAGCAAGTTTATCAAGAGCTGAAGCTAAATATTATAGATTAATGAGAAATGATAAATTAACAATGTTTCAAAGGTTTAGATTTGTTTATGCTAATGAAATATCTAAAGTATTATTTTCTATATTATTTACTAACTTTATATTTTCAACACTTTTATTACCTGAAGCAATTTTAGAACCAACTTATAGTGTTGATTCTAATCTAGCTCATACTTTAACTAGTTATACTCTTAAGTTTTTAGGTTCAACAAATAATTCTTCATTAAAATTTGAAAAAGGATATGCATCAGCTTTCTTTAGTTTTGCTTATTTATTATCACTACTATGTATTATTCAATTATTAAGAATAAAAACTATTAAAAGTATTTATTTTAAAATAATTAAATTGAAAGGTAATAAAAATCATGATCATCAAAATAATTAAAGAATTAATTAAATATTTATTAATAGGAATATTATTAGTAGTAGTGCTATTTCCTTTATACTATTTATTATTACAATCACTAGTTTCAACAAGTTCTTTAGTAAGTAATAAAACATTTATATTTATAAAAGAATGAGAATGATCTAATTTTAGTCAAGCTTTTAAAAGTAATATTTTTCCAGCTATTTATCAAACATTGTTATTTGCAAGTATTTTAATTTCTTTTAGATTATTAGTTTATTCTCTAGCAATAGCGGGATTATTAAAAATGAATTTAAAATATCAAAAAATCTTTTTATATTTCTTTTTAATCATTAGTTTAATACCTGAATTTAGTATTTATTTAAGTTTAAAAAGAGTACTTATCTTTATTGGTTTTAGAGATTTAATGTTTAGTTATGTTACTAATTCTTTATTTTCATTTTTCAATTTTACTTATATGTTTAATATTGCTAAAAGTGTTTATGAAAATAAACATAAAGTTATGAAAAATGATAATTTAAAATTACATGAAAAACTATTTTATGTATATTTACCTAAAACGAAATTAGGATATTTATTATTAATTATCTTTTCATTTATTTCAGTTTGAAATGATTATTTATGACCTAGATTTTTATTAACTGATGGTTATACTAATATATCAATTTGATATTTAGATTTAGCAAGTAGTGTTGAAGGTAATTTTATAAACATAAAAGCAGCAGGAGCAGTCATTGCTTTAACTATACCATTAAGTATTTATGCAATATTTTCTAAAAAAATAATTAGGTTTAATTAATAACATATATCACTTACTTTTATCTTGTTAATACACTTTGCAATTTTTGTCAAGTCTTTTTTTTTTTTTTTTTGCAAGTATAATTTTCATATCTAAATAACCTTTAAAGGAGACTAGAGTTAGTTATGAAACTATTAAGATGTTTATCCTTAGCAACACTTTTTTCTACTAGTATAATTTCAACTTCAACTTTAATTGTTAATAACTTAAAAAATGATCAAAATATTTTAAATAATCAATCAAATTCGCCATCAAACACAATAATTGATGACTTAAGTAGAATAATTCGAGAAATAAAACAAAAGATCGGTGAAATTGATACAAAGGTTAAAAAACTTATAAGTGAAAGAAATCAACTAGAATTAGATAAAGCTGCACTTGATAGAACAGCTACTGCTAATCAAGCTAAAATAACAGAATTAGAAGGACAAATAGGTCAAGATACTGAAATAGTTCAATTAAAAAAACAGTTAGAAGATAAAGAAGAGAAACTAAAAAAATTACAACAAGAATTTGAAACAGCATCTCGACAAATTACTAACTATAAAGAAATTGTTACACAAGCTTGAAATGAAAAGATGAAAAACACTGTTTGAGGTGGAGAAACATACAAATCCTTACTTGATAGACTTAATAAAACTTTAGGTTTTAAATTTGAATTGGCAAATAATGGCCAAGCTGATAATAAAATAAATGATGGTGGAGATAAGAAATTTAAAGTTAAAAAAGATTCAGTAGAAATTGAACTAGATATGGGTAATGTTTTTCCAAAAATAAAATCAAAAGTTGAAAAAGGTAATGAATTAGTTGAATTTGGTTGAAATGAAAATGGTGGTGCAACTCCTGTAAGTGTACATATAAATAAAGTTCCCCCAACTCTTCCTTGATTTATTAACAGTTTACAGAGAATGTTTGAAAATAACCAAAATGAGCATATAACAAATTTAGATAACTGAGATTTAACAAATATAACCAACATTAGTTATATGTTTCATAAAGCAGAAAATTTTAATCAACATATAGGACATTGGTATACTAAAAATGTAACGCTTATGAAATTCACTCTAGCAGGAGCAAAAAAATTTTAAACAAAGTTTAGTTTCTTGATGAATAGCACAAGCACAAACGGGTAATTTTATAGATAGACACACAGGAATTTGACATCAACCATATTGAGATTGATATGTACCATTAACAATTCAAAAAAGATATAATGATACTCAAGAGTTTATTAAAGATGGAGATTAATAAACCTGTTAAATTTTAGTTTTAAACATCCGCACCAAATCAACAAAAAAATAAGAATATAATTAGATTTAATTAAAAGTAAAAATCTCATTTTTACTTTTTTTATTTTTCAAAATTCTAATAAATTTATCAATTTTAAAAACACTGAATCTTTTTTAAAAAAAATAGTGATAATTGTTCAAATAGTGCAATAATCTTATTGGATACTTAATTTTAAATTTAAGTATAAAAAGGAGAGTGAGTAAATGAAAAAATTATTATTAGGATTAAGTTCATTATTTATCAGTTCATCAGGTGCTATAAGTGTTGTTTCTTGTTATAACCAACAACCTACAAGTATAGTTTTTCAAGCAGCTCAAGGTCAAGCGTTTCCATTGGCTACTGCTTTAAAACCATTTGTTAAATACTACAATGAAACATTCAAAGATACTGAAGATTTTATGAAAGTAAAACTTCAATTCCAAGATGATTATGTTGTTGATGGTGAAAAAATTCAAGGTCATAAGTCATTTAGTGAGTTTGGCTTAATTAAAGATGCTAAATCTAATATTGAATCAGGAGATTTTAAAAAAGTTCCAAATATTATTTTAGGAGCTCAATCAGGAGCTTATGTAATCAATCAAGAAGGAAGATTATTAGATCTATCTGACAAAGGAATTACAAAAAATTTATTCTTTGATAAAATTGCAAATCTACACTCAGTTTTAGCTGGTCAAGGACAAACAGACAAGATCTTTAATATTCCGTTTGATAATGCCGATGTTGATTCAGCTGTTTTCAACTTAAGATTATTAAATAAAATGTTTGAAATAATTCAACGAGGTGGAGGAACTGTAACTGGAGAATCTGAAGTTATTAAAAAAGCTTTAGCTATTGAAACTAAAGAAATTCCTACAACTTCAATTTGAGCATATGTTGATCTTAAAACTACACAAGAAAATCCAAAACCTTTTGAGGGTTATACAGTTGATGATGAAACATTTAAAACATTAGATGGTATTAGAGAACTTGCAAAGAAATTTTCTGAAAATATCGAAATAAAAAATGAAGAAAAAATAACAACCTCTACACTATCTGGTGAAGTGTTATCAATCGATTATCAAGATCAAGCATTCTTAAAAGAATTACACACTAAAATTGAAGATGAGAAAAAAGCAGCCTTTCAATTAGATGAAAATAAAAAAGTTAAATATAACTTAATTGAAGATGATGATGTTAAATCAAAATTCAAATCACTTTGAGAGAGTTATTCAGATACATATAAAACTGTATTTAGAAAAGAAATTAAAGAAAAAGGTGCAGTTTCAACAAAAGCATTCCACTCTATTAAATACATGAAAAATGGTAAAGAAGAGTGAGGATCATGAGAAATTCTTAAATTCCAAAGTGCAGTAAGCTTTGCAGCTTCAGTTGGAGCTTATCAAAATAAAATTACTAGATTTTCAAAAAATCACCCTTACTTAGGAAAAGTTGAAAAAGGTCAAGAAGCATCATTCTACAAAAACAATGCAAGTGAAAAAGATGTATTAATGACTACTCAAGTAATTAAAAGTAAAGGTTCAAAATATAGTATTTTTAACGAAGGTGGTTCAAGTATAATACCAGTTGCTTCAAAACATGATAAAGTAAATAAAGCTACAAAAAAATTCTTAGAATGACTATATAAAGGTAATAATAAAATAGGATTAACTGAAGAAAATAACTGATTTACTCTTGCTAAAACTTCAGGATATGTAATGCCTTTAAAAGATGTTGTTTCAAAAGATCAACAAACTAAATTCAAACAAATGATTTCTGATTTAGAAGCAAAAATCAAAGATAAAACAAACCAACAATTAACAGATGATGATGCAACTGCAAAATTACATTTTGAATTAAACATGTTAAGATCTGCATCAATTTCACTTGATTCATTGTTAAAATTAAATGATGAAAACACAATTGCTAAAGCGATGGTAACTGATGATAAATCAGCTCAAATGGTAGCTGAAATCAACTCTGGATTATTTGTTCAAGCTAGAGATGAAAAACATCAATCTAAAACATTTGATCAATTACTACAAACTTTAAATACAATTAAACAACAATAATAAAGTTTCAATTAAACACTCTATTATTATCAAGATTTTGTTATTTAAAATCTTGATTTTTTTATCTAATTTTAATCACTCTTGTTTTTAACTTATATAATTAATAAATAAAAGTATTTAAGGAAGTTTTAGCATGAATAAAAAATTATTATTATCTAGTTTAGTTTTTATTGCTCCATTAAGCACAATCTTTTTAACAAATAATATCAAGCCTAACAATAACAATAACAATGTTATTTTAAAAAGTGAAAGTAAAACATTAGATATAAATCAAGTTATTACAAATACAGGAAACAACGATAATCAAAAAGGATTTGAAATTAAAGATAATACAATTGCTTCTATTCAAAAAGCTGTAATTGATGGTAATTCAGCTAATAAAGATAAGTTATTTTGACATGATCTAGAATTTGATCAAATAACTGAACAAACTGCACGTATAAAAGTAAAAACAGGAAGTACTAGATATAAAGAAGGAAAAGTAACAATCAACATTAAACCTGAAAAATTAATTGATTCTAGTTTAAAAATTGATATTGATGGAATAGATGAGAAATTTAAAAATCTAAAAGTTCAATTAGATGATAAAAAGATTGATAGTCAATGAGTTTCATATAGTTATTCATCAAAAAATATTAAATTAAAAATTCAAGAAGTTAATAAAGAAGATAGTTTTAAAGCAACATTATTTGCTTTAGATGAAAATTGAAAATCAAAAGGTGAAGGTATTGAAATAAATGAATCAGGTTTAGAACTATCTCCAACTAATAATTTATCAGCTTATCAAGGACGTTATTTAGTTCAAATGTCATTTACTTTACACACTTCAAATTTAGTAAAAACAAATGAAATTTATTTACAAGTAAGTTCTGATGAAAATGTTAAACCGTTAAAAGATTTTAATGAAAGTAAAAATGGACAATTAATTATTGATGCAGCAAAACAAAACGGTTATAAAAACTGAAATAATGATGAATTTAAAAATATAAATCTTCAAAGATTAAATGCTTTAACTTTAAATGAATTTGCTAATTGAAACAATTATCAATTTCCTATTGATTTAATTGATTTTAGTAATGTTGAAGTTTTAAAAAGTAAAACATTTTTTAAACTTTACAGCAATCAAGAAATAAATGATCATCAAAGTAAAGTTAAAGATCAAATTAAAAACAAATTATCACAATTAAGACCTGGTGTTAAAGAAGATACTGACTACACAATAGAATTTATTAGAGACAAAACAATATCAGCTATTAAAGTAGAAATTAAAGCAACAAAAAATTCTACTCATTTAAAAGGTGAAACTAAATTTGTAGTAATTCAAGCTAAAAATAGAACCTTAAGTAAAGTATCTAAAGCGTTTATAGTAGGAGTATCAAGTTCGGCAGCAATTTTATTTATTGCGATAGTTGTTGGTACAACATTCTTTATTAAAAAACATTATTCTAAAAAATAATAAGAACATATATTAATTATTACTTTGTTTTTAGTATGTTTTTAATATATCATTATATTAGTTATGCGAGGTGAATTTATGTTATCGTTTCTAGTTTCAGCAGATACTATGGAAATTGGTAGAAAAATAATATTAGCTTTTGAAATATTAGCTATGATAATTTCAATAATAATGATTTTTGTTGGTTTAATTCAAAATAAACAATCTCAAACTGGACTTAGTGCTTTAAACGGGGGTAATGAAGAATTATTTTCTAACTCAAAAGAACGTGGTTTAGATAAAACATTATCTATGTGAATGTTAAGTTTAGGGATTATATTTTTCATACTAGCTTTAACAATTTGTATTATCACAAACACTATGCTTGTATAGTGTTTCTTTTTTATTATTAATAGATAGGAGAAATTATGGAATCTAAAATTATAGAGATATTAAAAAAACATAATCATAAAATTATGTTAGATAAATTATTATCTAAATTTAAAACAATTGATCATGTTGATGTTAAAAACAGTTTAGATAATTTAGTTGAAGAAAATAAAATAGCAATTTCAAATTCTAATCACATCTATTTAATAGATGATAAGTATAAACAAGGTATTTTAAAATTGAATCCAAAAGGATTCGGTTTTGTTAATGACTTATTAAATGAAGATCAAGAAGATTATTTTGTTGCACCTGTTGATTTAAATGGTTGTTTTGGAACTGATCAAGTTGTTTATACAGTTGTTGATGATCAAGATAATAGAACTAAAGCTGTTATTTGTGAACTAATAAAAAGAGAAAAAATCTTTTTAATTGGTGAAATAGTTAGATCATATGATAAAAAATTCTTAGATTTTATTCCTACTGATAAATCATTTGATAATTTTAGATTTGTAATTTTAAATAAAGCTGAATTTAAATATGAAGAATATCAATTAATTAAAGCAAAAATCATTAATGTTAAAGATAGAAAAATCTTTATCAGACTACAAAAAGTAGTTGGTGATATTAGAAAAGCAAGTGATAGAATTATTGCTATTGCTGAAGAATTTGAAATTAAAACTGAATTCAATCACAATACTTTAAAAGATGCTGAACTAGTAAACATACCAGTTGATAAACAAACTGATGAATTAAAAAAACGTCAAAAAAATTCTTTAGTTGATAAGATGATAGTAACAATCGATGGAATTGATTCTAAAGATTTAGATGATGCTATTTGTGTTGAAAAATTAGATAATGGTCACTATAAACTTTATGTCGCTATTGCTGATGTTAGTTATTATGTTAAACCTAAAACTAGTTTAGATAACGAAGCTTTATTTAGAGGTAATTCAACTTATTTAGCTAATAAAGTAATACCTATGCTTCCAAAAGTATTATCTGATGATTTATGTTCATTAAATCCAAACACTAAAAAATTCGCTATGGCTTGTGAAATGGAATTTGATAGTAACGGAATTATGTTGACTAAGAAAGTTTATGAAACAGTTATTATTTCTAAATTTAGATTAAACTATAAAGAAGTTAATGAGTACTTTGAAAATAAAACTTGAAATCATGATGTTGAAAGTAAACAAATGATTGATAATGCTTATGAACTTTATAAAAAAATTGAAGCATATAAAGTTAAAAGAGGAACAATTAATTTTGAAGTAAGAGAACCTAAAATCATTATGGATAAAGATTCTAAAGTTATTGATATTACAGCAAGAACAACAGGAGAATCTGAAAAATTAATAGAACAATTTATGGTAAGTGCTAATGAAGCGGTTGCTGAGTTAATTTATGAAAAAGAACTACCTTTTATTTACAGAAATCACGGAAAACCAGATGAACAAGAATTAATTACTTGATATCAATCTTTAAAATCATTTGGAATCGATCCAAAACTAACTCCACTTGAAATGTTAGATCCAAAAAATATAAACCGTACTTTAAATCAAATTGAAAAACAAATTAAAGATCCAGTAGAAGTAGAATTATTAAATATTTCACTATTAAAATACATGGATAAAGCTAAGTATGGATTAGAAAATATTGGTCATTTTGGATTATCTAGTGAATGTTATACACACTTTACTTCTCCAATCAGACGTTATAGCGATTTAATGGTTCATCGTTATTTAAAACAATATCTTTTAGAAAAAGATACTAGAAAATTTGTTTTAGAATCTAATCAAAACTTTATTACAAAAGCATGCAACATTATTAATGAAACTGAAACAACTAGTGTTGATTGTGAAAGAGAAGTTATTAAAGCATGTATGGCTGAATTTATGGCAGATAAAGTTAATTCAACATACACTGGAACTATTGCTGCGGTTCTAAAATTTGGAATGTTTGTTCAATTAGATAATATGGTTGAAGGTTTAGTTCATATTTCTAATATGGATGACAATTTAGTTTATGATGAAGAAAATAAAATACTAATTAAACCTGATAATACTTATTATAGAATGGGTCAAAAAGTTAAAGTTAAATTAATTAATGCTGATGTTAAAAAAAGAGCTATTGATTTTGTTTTAGTACAATAATAAAAAGAGGTGATCAAATGGGTGAACATTTAATTACTAAAAATAAAAAAGCTTATTTTAATTATGAAATTATTCAAACTTATGAAGCAGGAATGGTACTAACTGGTCCTGAAGTTAAATCAATTAGAAATCATGATGTTTCTATTAATGAATCTTTTATAATTATTAGAAAACAAGAAGCTTATATTTTAAACATGAATGTTAAAAAATATGAGTTTTCTAATTATATTAAAGGATTAGAACCTTTAAGAACAAGAAAATTATTGTTACATAAAAAAGAAATTATTAGAATGTTAAATAGAGTAAAACAAGAAAATTTAACTATTATTCCAACTAAACTTTACTTTAAACGTGATTATATTAAGTTAGAAATTGCTTTAGCTAAAGGAAAGAAAAAATACGATAAAAGAGAAGCTATCAAAAAAAGAGACGCAGAAAGAAAAGAATTAAGAGGTTATAAATAATGTTTTTATTAACTGAAACAAATAATGTAAATAAAGCATCTACTAATATGCCAGTATGATTGATAGTTATTATTTTTATTTTAGGAATAATTGGTGTTATTGTAGCTTTATGAGGAGCAAAATCAGGTTTTTCTTGAAGAGAAATTTTAAATGCTAAAAACAAAGATTCTAATAAAGTTAAAAGAATTCTAAGTACAAGAAAAACTTATAACTGAATCGAAGTTAGTGAAGCTGAAGAATCTGGATTAATGATTATTGGAGTATCATTTAAAAATGCAGTTTATTCTCCTGATTCAATTCCAGTATTACTTTTAAAATCTTTAGATTTTTCAAAAAGTATTTGAGATTTTAAAAAAGATTTAGAAACTAAGAAAAACTATAAAAAGTTTTTTGAATATATGCAAAAAATGAACTTTAAAAAAGAAGATATCATTTTTATTGTTATAGATAAAGCTGAAAGCGTTGAAGAACTAGATCACTCTTTTAATAGTTGATTATCAATAGTTAATGCTAAATCAACTGGACTAAATTAAAATCAAGATCGGAAATGATCTTGATTTTTTTAATATGTAATTTTAAGCAATAGTAACAAATACTGATTCTGAAGCAAATACAAGATCTTTAGTTTTGTATCTAACTTCATAAGTTGAACCTTTTTTCAAATTAGTTATTTTATTTTTATTTATAGCTTTTCATGAACTGGTATTTTTTTCTCTATATTCCATAGAATCATTAACTCCAACAATAGAGTTATTAAATACTTTTAATTGATTGTCTGATAAACTCAATCTAGAAAATTCAATTGTTTTAGTTTCGGCAATTAAATCGTTTTTACTTTTTACAAATAATTTTCCTTGTTGAGCAGGTAGTTCAATAATAAGATCTTTTTTAACATCACTTCATTTTGAATATTCAAAACTATATTGCAAGTCTTTATCATCACTTATTAATTGAACTTTTTTATCATCAATTATTTTTGCTTTAATGTTAGGTAAATTTTGTTTAGTTAAATTAAATTCAACTAATAAATCTTTTGAAATATTAAATTTATAATCTTTTCTTTTTACTGATTCAAGTTTTACTTTTACATTACCAAATGAATTAAAATGGTGTAAGTTTAAAATATATGATTTACCTTTTTGTTCTACATTTTTAATTAATGCATTTGTTATATTGAAGTTTTTAGCATTTAAGCCATCTACTTGTTGATCAAATTCAACTTCAATAGAGTTTTTATCATCTATTTTTTTGATATTCACAACGTCAACTTCTTTAAATTGGTGATCTGGTGTTTTAGGAGTTTGAGGGAAAGAATATCTAAAAACATAAAATGAACCTATAGAAGAAAGTTGTTTTGATTCATAATCAAAATTTCCTCTTTCTTTAACTGCATTATGAACAACACTGAAATCTGGTTTTTTGTTTTTATTAGCATCACCATTTGGAATATAAATAGTAAAACTATCTATTTTTTTAGTTTCTACATTATAGTTGTTATCGATAAATCCGATAAAATCTTCTTTTGTACTAACAAAATTTTTAGAAAGTAAGTTTCTTAAATGAGCATCTTTATTATCATTGTTACGAGTAAATCTATCAGTTAAAGAAAAATCATCATCAGTATTTAAAAAGTAAATAAACTCTGTTTCTTGTTGACCTTTATTTTTATCAACTCTATCTGATGTAGCATCGACATAATATCATTTATTATCAATTTGAACTTGGTTTCATGCGTGTTTTGCTCCATTTTCTCTTGTAGATTCTCCTTCAACAAATTTACAAGGAATATCAAGTTCTTCTAATAACATTTTTAACCCTTTAGCATAACCAGTACATACTGTTTTTCTTCCGATCAATGCTGTATGAGCATTTTGATTTTCGAATAAATTTCTTTTATCAAAATCGTATTCAACATTTTTAGTTATTCATTTATAAGCTTGTTTTAAACGTTCTAAAGTAGGTAATTCTCTTCAATTGTGTTGATCAACTATTTTTTTAGCTTCTTGCATTGCAAGATTGTTTTTATGTTGTAAATCACTATAAGCTTTATGTAAAACTTTAACATTAGCTGAAAATAAATAACCTTTGTACTCAGCATATATTTTAGCTTGAGTGGCTTCTTGAGCACTTAATCTATCTGGATCAGTATTATCTTTTCATTGAATTTCTCCACCACTTAATAAATTAAAAGTAACTTCTTTATCATTATTTTGATTAACCTCAAAAACTTTGTCATAAGGAACCAATGTTCTTTGATATCATTTAATTTCAGAATTTGAAATTTCTGATCCATTTTTATTCATAAGTTTTAATGAAACACTTTTATTATCGTGTTCATCTAAAATAATTTCACTTTTATCTAAATGAAAATCACTATGTGAGTAGAAATTAGAAGGTAAGTCTCTATTTAAGATCATTTTTTCTATGTTTGTCTTAGAATTTTTTATCTCTTTAAAATTATCAATAGTTTGTTTGAAATAAACGTTATTTAATTCATTTAAATCTGAAATTTTACTTAGATCAATAACTTTGTTTGGATTCGGATCAGAAGAAGATTCGTCATTCGAATTATCATTTGATTCATCTGGCTTTGTTTCTTCATTTGGTGTTGGATCTACATTAGAGTTTTCGTCATCTGTTCTGTTATCATTACCTGGATTAATGTTTGAATCACCATCTTTATCAGAATTGGGTTCTTGATTTTCATCAGATCTATCTGATTGATCGTTATCATTTGGAGTCGGATTTACGTTGTTATTTTCATCATCTGTTTTAGGTTCATTACCATTTTGATTGTTTGAGTCATCTCTGCTTTGATCACTGTTATTAGCTTCACCATCTGATTTAGAATCATCATCTTTTTTAGTTTCATCATTTACTTTTTGATTATTTGAAACAGTACAACTAACAATACTAGTTGTTAGAATTGATGATGAGCTTACAGTTAATAATGTTGATAATAATTTTAATAATCTATTCATTTTATCTTCCTTTTAAATATTTACAAAAAATATTATATTACTATTTAAATTAAAAACATAAAAAAATCTTGTTATTTAACTTTAAAAAAATAAAAATCTTGGATTTCCAAGATTTTTAAAATCCAAGATTTAGTTTGATTTAATATAGTAGTTATTTGATCATTTTTCAGCGAATGTACCTTTTTTCATAATAATTCTAAAAAGATCAATAATAGCTCCTATAACAGTTGCGTGAATTAAAATTGATAGTAATGAAAAGATAAATAAACTAAACATTTTATTTGGATTACTATATGTTGTATCAAGTGCTCTCATTGCTAAATTAGGTTTTCCTTTAATAAAAGCAATTATTAAAAAAATTAAATAAATTCCACCTGTAACTGCAACTAATAATGTTGTTAAAAAACCTATTGCTACTCTTCTTCAAAATCCAATTATTTTCATAAATTCTCCTTTAACTTTTATAATTTTATTTTGTATAAATCGTTGAAAAAAAATATTCATTTTTTATTAAAATGAGAGTAGGACAAATAATTGCCAGGTCTTTTTTAAGTTCAATTATTATCTAAATATCTAAAGCATAATAAATTGTATTTTTACCAGAATTTTTTGTTGCTATTTTATTTTCTTTAACAAGAGTTGACAAACATTGTTCAACAGAACTAACACTTATTGAAACACATAAATCTACAATATCTTGTTTAGTAAAACTTCCTAGTTTAGTTTTAACAGCGTTAACAACTATTTTCATAGCTGATGATTCATTATTTATATTAGATAGATTGTTTAATTGTTCATAACTTAACAATATTATTTTTAAAAAGTATTTTATAAAAAATAATTTATCTTCATTATTATCTATTCAATTTTGGCTTGATAATGCTAAACTATCATAATATTCTTTTAAGTTTTTATATATCATTTCATCAATTGAAATATATCTAGCAATATCAATATCATTTTGTAATAACAATAAAGTTGTTAACACTCTACTAACTCTACCATTACCATCATTAAATGGGTGAATACATAAAAAATCATGTATAAAAATAGGAATCAATAATAATGGATCTATTGAATTATTATATTTATTAAATTCATCACAAATTTGTTTGATAGCTGTTGGAGTTTGAAAAGGTTCTAAAGGAGTGAATATTATTTCTTTAGTGTAAGTATTTTCATCAATTTTGGTTATTTTTTGTATATGATTTTGAGTTTTTTTAAATTTAGATAAATGAAAAAAGTTAGTAAGTTTAAGCATTTCTTTATGAATGTTTAATATATTATTTTTTGTTAGTGTAATAGCAAATTGATCATTTAAAATAATTTCTAAAAGGTTTTTATAACCTAATATTTATGTAATATATTAATAAGGAGTAGACATGAAATCAAAAGAAAGCATTATTAATGATTTAAAAAATAATTTATCTAATAATTTAGATTTAGTTAATAAAAAAGAATTTAATGATTTAGTTAATCTGTTTTTTGATGATGAAGAAATTATTGATCTATTAGTTGTAGGAATAGAAAATAAAGCTTGATTATTAACATTAACTAATAAAAGATTATTTTTTGTAAAAACATAATTTATATAATAACGTAATTAAACAATACGGTTTAGAACAATTAAAAGATCTTAGATTAACTGATTCAGCTCAATTTGCAAGTTTATCTTTTATATTTGATAATGATTTTATTAAAGTTGAAAATACAACTTTAAATGAAGCTAAATTAATAGGAAAAAAAATAGCTCAATCAAATATTAATTGATTAGATGAAATTAATAATATGGTTAAGTAATAGAAAATAAAAAGTGTCTGCAAATGAATTTAAGATTGTTCCACTATATTGACTAAAAAAGTGTGATTATTAAAATCACACTTTTTAAATTTATTATCTTGTATATCTAGTTCTAATTTAGAAAAATCAATTTTAACGTTAGGTTTTTTTATTTAATTAGTTCGATTATTTTTTCTCTAGTTTTATATGCCTAATCAGTCAGATCTTTTATTATGTAAGATCCAATTTTAGAACCAACTGAAGAAGTTAAAACAATATTTGTATCAGCTATTATTGATATCATATATTCTCTAAAAATTTACAAAAATTAGACTATATTTTACTCTCTAAAAAAAAAAAAAAAACTTCGCACAATTGATATTAATTTATCTAATATGTAAAATTAATTGTATAAATTTAATATTAATTAGTGTTATGGACACGGTTTTAGTAAAGACATTACAGAGAGTTGACGGTTGGTGAGAGTCAAAGTGGATAGCTAAAATTACTACCATATCAAAAACACTACGTAGTGCGCGATAAGCATAAATTAAGATATATAACTATCGTTATATGAATTAGGATGGTACCGCGGTTTTTTCGCTCCTAGTATTTTTTACTAGGAGTTTTTTGTTTTTTAAAGGAGAAATATTATGAAAATTATATTATTAGATAATTCAGTAAAAGAATTTGCTAGTCCTATGAAAGTTAAAGAATTATCTCAATCAATTTTAGGTAGTTATTCTAAAAATATAATTGCTGCTAAAGTTGATAAAAAAATAGTTGATTTAGAATATGTTGTTGATAAAGATTGTAGTTTAGAATTAATTGATGCTAAACATAAAAACTATGAATTAGTTTTAAACTCAACACTAGGATTTATTACTGCATATGCTATTAAACAATTAAAAGTAAACGCTAAATTAGCTGAAGTTTTATTTAATAATGATGAAATGGAATTTTCAACAACATTTGAACTAGAACCTAGAATGGTTTTAGATGAATTAAAACAAGTTCAAAAAAAAGTAAGTGAAATTTTAGCTTCAGATTTAGTGATTAGTTCAAAACAAGTTAGTTTAGATGAAGCTAAAAAACTTTTATCAGATAATAAATATCAATTACATTTAGCTGAAAAAATGAATGAAAAATTTAATTATGTTCAACTATATTCAATTAATGATTTTACAATGGTATTAGAAAATGCTATTTTATTAGATTTCAAACAAATTAAAGCAGTTGATATTCAACAATTAACTGGATCATATTGATTAAATGATGCAAGCAATTTAATGTTATCTAGAGTTCATGGATTATGTGCAATATCAGAAAAACAATTAAATGAGAAAAAAGCATTATTAGAAGATAGAAGAAGTCGTGATCATAGAACAATTAACAAATCATTAAAAATATTTGGATTTGATAATTTAGTTGGAGCAGGATTACCATTATGATTACCAAATGGATACATTCTTAAAAATGAAATTGAAAAATATTTACGTGAAAAAGAATGAGAATATGATTACATTCCAGTAGAAACTCCACCAATTGGATCAGTTGAATTATACAAAACTAGTGGACATTGAGATCATTATGGAGAAGATATGTTCCAACCATTTAATGGTGGTAAAGGAAGTGGAGAACAATTCATTTTAAGACCAATGAACTGTCCACATCATATTGCAGTTTATAAACAAGAACAAAGAAGTTATCGTGATTTACCACTAAGAATTTGTGAACACGCTATTCAACACCGTTTTGAATCAAGTGGATCATTAACTGGACTTGAAAGAGTTAGAGGTATGAAATTAACTGATTCACATATATTCTCACGTCCAGATCAAATTGAAGAAGAATTCAGAAGAACTTATAAATTAATTAGTGAAGTATTAGAAACATTTAATATTGAAATAGATTATCTAAGTTTAAGTTTAAGAGATCCTGAAGATAAAGTTAAATACTTCCAAGATGATGATATGTGAAATAATGCTGAAGCAAGTTTAGAAAAAGTGTTACAAGATTTAGGATTAAAATACAAAAAATGTATTGGAGAAGCTGCTTTTTATGGACCTAAATTAGATATTCAAATCAAAACTGCTCAAAATCATGAAATCACTGTTTCAACTATTCAATTAGACTTCTTAATGCCTATGAAGTTTAACTTATCTTATGTAGATAAAGATCAAAAACTAGTTCGTCCTATTATGATTCACCGTGGATTAATTGGAACTTATGAAAGATTTGTAGCTATTTTATTAGAACAAACTAAAGGAGTATTACCAGTATGATTAGCTCCACGTCAAGTTGAAATTATTCCAGTTAATAGTGATAGTCAAGCATATGCAAATAAAGTATTTGAAATGTTAAAAAAACAATTTGTTAGATCTCATATCGATTTAAGAGATGAAAGATTAAGTTACAAAATACGTGATGCTCAAACAAACAAAATTCCTTATCAATTAGTATTAGGAAATAACGAAGTAAAAAATAATACTATTACTTATAGAAGATATGGAAGTGAACAACAAATCACTGTACTAGTTCAAGAATTTATTGATATGTTAACTCAACAAATCAAAGATAAAAAATAAGACAAAAAAAGATTGGATCATCCAATCTTTTTTATATCAACTATTTATAACAAAGAAGAACAACAACTTGAGCGTTATATCTACACCTGATTTACCGATATTATAATCAGAACTATCGCTTAAAAAACACTAATATCAACTTGACTTATATCAAAAAGGGGTGGCGGTGTTATTTTTTCACCAACAACTTTAAGTATCGCTTCTTTTGAATTATGCTTTATATATCTTGTTATTTGTTCGTTTAATGTTTTTTATCTGCTATATTTTAGTTTATTAGTTTCTTTTTATGGTGTTTATGTTTCCAAAAAAAAAAATTATAAAATTTAATTATGGCAAGAAAAGGTAAATTATTAAGCATTATTGCAGGATTAGTAGTTATATCTAGTTCGGCAGCCGGAGTAACAGTGGGAGTGTTACATAATAAAAGAAAACTAGACGCAAAAACTATTAATCTTGGCAATGATATTCCAGAAGACAAACGTTCTTTAAGTATTTTATATACTGAAGATGAAACAAAAATATTGAGTCAAATAAATTTCTTATTACTTTTATCAAGAAAGGATAAGCAATTCACACAATTAAAAAACAAAGATGTTACAATGGAATTTAATAAAAAGATTCCTAGTGTGAAAATCACAGCAAAAAAAGAAAGTAAATTTATTAAAGGTTCAGTAGAATTAAAATTTAACAAACCAAACATAGATTCTCTAATAAAAGAAGAGAGTCGAAATCTTGGTGTTTTTTCAGTTCGTAGTACAGAAAAAGTTGTTGAAATATTAGTTCAAAGAGATGTTTTAAATAACAAAGATTTTAATGCTCAAAAAATTAAACAAAACTTTGATATTCAAATTAATGAACAAGAAAAAATTGTTAAAGTTAAGGCAAAAGTTGATTCTATTTTTTATATTGGTGAAGTTGACTTTAGATATGATCTTCCACAATTTTCATCACTAGAAAATCTGATAAAAACACTAGATCAATTAGAAAATAATGATCAACAAACTGTTTTAAATAGATTTATAGAATTAAACAAAGCTTTATTTGAAAGAGAAAATGTAAAAATTACTAGTGATCAATTACAAGTTCAAATTAGCGCTAACACAGCAAAAATTACTTTAACTGGAAATAAAAATTATCAAGGATCAATTACTATTAATTTAAGTGTAATTCCACAATTTTCATCACTAGAAAATCTGATAAAAACACTAGATCAATTAGAAAATAATGATCAACAAACTGTTTTAAATAGATTTATAGAATTAAACAAAGCTTTATTTGAAAGAGAAAATGTAAAAATTACTAGTGATCAATTACAAGTTCAAATTAGCGCTAACACAGCAAAAATTACTTTAACTGGAAATAAAAATTATCAAGGATCAGTTGATGTTAGTTTAGTTGTTAAAAAACAATTTGATACAATCAAAAACTTACAAAAAGACATTAACCAATTAGTTGATACTAACCAAACAACAGTTTTGAATAGATTTTTTGAATTAAACCAACAAACTTTAAAACCATTTAACATTACAAAAGATAATTTAAAAGTTGAAGTAAGCAGTAACACTGCAACAGTTTCAATTCAAAATCATGCTGATTATCAAGGTTCAATTGATGTTAGTTTAGTTGTTAAAAAACAATTTGATACAATCCAGAACTTACAAAAAGACATTAACCAATTAGTTGATACTAACTAAACAACAGTTTTAAATAGATTTTTTGAATTAAATGAACAAATATTAAAACCATTTAACATTACAAAAAATAATTTAAAAGTTGAAGTAAGCAACAACACTGCAACAGTTTCAATTCAAAATCACGCTGATTATCAAGGTTCAATTACTATTAATTTAAGTGTAATTCCACAATTTTCATCACTAGAAAATCTAATAAAAACACTAGATCAATTAGAAAATAATGATCAACAAACTGTTTTAAATAGATTTATAGAATTAAACAAAGCTTTATTTGAAAGAGAAAATGTAAAAATTACTAGTGATCAATTACAAGTTCAAATTAGCGCTAACACTGCAAAAATTACTTTAACTGGAAATAAAAATTATCAAGGATCAGTTGATGTTAGTTTAGTTGTGAAAAAACAATTTGATACAATCCAGAACTTACAAAAAGACATTAACCAATTAGTTGATACTAACCAAACAACAGTTTTAAATAGATTTTTGAATTAAATGAACAAATATTAAAACCATTTAACATTACAAAAAATAATTTAAAAGTTGAAGTAAGCAACAACACTGCAACAGTTTCAATTCAAAATCACGCTGATTATCAAGGTTCAATTACTATTAATTTAAGTGTAATTCCACAATTTTCATCACTAGAAAATCTAATAAAAACACTAGATCAATTAGAAAATAATGATCAACAAACTGTTTTAAATAGATTTATAGAATTAAACAAAGCTTTATTTGAAAGAGAAAATGTAAAAATTACTAGTGATCAATTACAAGTTCAAGTTACTGATAACACTGCAAAAATTACTTTAACTGGAAATAAAAATTATCAAGGATCAGTTGATGTTAGTTTAGTTGTTAAAAAACAATTTGATACAATCCAGAACTTACAAAAAGACATTAACCAATTAGTTGATACTAACCAAACAACAGTTTTGAATAGATTTTTGAATTAA
Organism: Mycoplasma cottewii; assembly: GCF_024918975.1. Taxonomy (NCBI): domain Bacteria; kingdom Bacillati; phylum Mycoplasmatota; class Mollicutes; order Mycoplasmatales; family Mycoplasmataceae; genus Mycoplasma; species Mycoplasma cottewii. The sequence continues at coordinate 653,521 of NZ_CP103424.1, forward strand.
ATGAACAAATATTAAAACCATTTAACATTACAAAAAATAATTTAAAAGTTGAAGTAAGCAACAACACTGCAACAGTTTCAATTCAAAATCATGCTGATTATCAAGGATCAATTACTATTAATTTAAGTGTAATTCCACAATTTTCATCACTAGAAAATCTAATAAAAACACTAGATCAATTAGAAAATAATGATCAACAAACTGTTTTAAATAGATTTATAGAATTAAACAAAGCTTTATTTGAAAGAGAAAATGTAAAAATTACTAAAAATCAATTACAAGTTGTAGTTAGTCAAAACACTGCAAAAATTACTTTAACTGGAAATAAAAATTATCAAGGATCAGTTGATGTTAGTTTAGTTGTGAAAAACAATTTGATACAATCCAGAACTTACAAAAAGACATTAACCAATTAGTTGATACTAACCAAACAACAGTTTTGAATAGATTTTTTGAATTAAATGAACAAATATTAAAACCATTTAACATTACAAAAAATAATTTAAAAGTTGAAGTAAGCAACAACACTGCAACAGTTTCAATTCAAAATCATGCTGATTATCAAGGTTCAATTACTATTAATTTAAGTGTAATTCCACAATTTTCATCACTAGAAAATCTAATAAAAACACTAGATCAATTAGAAAATAATGATCAACAAACTGTTTTAAATAGATTTATAGAATTAAACAAAGCTTTATTTGAAAGAGAAAATGTAAAAATTACTAGTGATCAATTACAAGTTCAAGTTACTGATAACACTGCAAAAATTACTTTAACTGGAAATAAAAATTATCAAGGATCAGTTGATGTTAGTTTAGTTGTGAAAAAACAATTTGATACAATCCAGAACTTACAAAAAGACATTAACCAATTAGTTGATACTAACCAAACAACAGTTTTAAATAGATTTTTTGAATTAAATGAACAAATATTAAAACCATTTAACATCACAAAAAATAATTTAAAAGTTGAAGTTAGTCAAAACACTGCAACAGTTTCAATTCAAAATCATGCTCAATTCCGAGGTTCAATTACTATTAATTTAAGTGTAATTCCGCAATTTTCATCACTAGAAAATCTAATAAAAACACTAGATCAATTAGAAAATAATGATCAACAAACTGTTTTAAATAGATTTATAGAATTAAACAAAACTTTATTTGAAAGAGAAAATGTAAAAATTACTAGTGATCAATTACAAGTTCAAGTTACTGATAACACTGCAAAAATTACTTTAACTGGAAATAAAAATTATCAAGGATCAGTTGATGTTAGTTTAGTTGTAAAAAAAGATATTTCAACTTTAGAGTTAAATAGAAATGCTGGAGTATTTGATTCAAAAGATGCAAATGCAATTATTGACGAATTTTTCAGAAAAAATAAAGACAAATTAAACGGTTTAACTAGAAATGAACTAGAACTTGTTGGACAAGTAAGAGACAACTCATTAACTGTTAAAGTAAAAAATACTAATACTAAATTCCAAGGTGAAGTGATAATTAATTTTACAATTAAAGCTAAAATTAATGAAATTAGAGATTTAAATAAAAACTTAGGAAAATTCGATCCAACTGATGTAAACACAATTATTAGTCAATTTATCCAAAGCAACAACGACAAATTAACTGGATTAACTAAAGACAGTTTTGATGTTGAAAGCAATGAAAACGGTTTATTAACAATTAAAGTAAAACCTGATCATCAAAAATATCAAGGTTCAATCACAATCACTTATACAGCAAAAGATGAATTATTTAGTCAAGTTCAAGCAATTGTAAAAGAAATAAAAGATCTTAAAAACAATGATAAAGAAACTGTATTAAATAAATTCTGAGAATTAAATCATGATAAATTAAATTTATTTAACGTTACTCGTGAACAATTAGATGTAATTGTAAATGATAATGTTGCAACAGTTAAAGTTATAAATAATGAAAACTATTATGGTTCAATTCAAATTAATCTAAATTCATTTAAAATATCTACTGAATATTTAGATGTATTAGAAAATGATGATATAAATTCAATATTAAAAGCTATAGAAGAAAAAAATAATTGAAAATTAGATCCAAATAGTATAAATATCGATATAAACGGTAACACTGGAATAATTACAGGAAAAGAACATAATAAAAAATTTATTTCATCAATTAAAGTTATGTTTGGATTAAAAGCAACATACTCATCAAATGATGAAATACTAACAAGGATTGGATTCTTTAAAAATAACAAAGGTGAATGATGTATCGAACAAATTAATAACAAAACTGGTGAAGTTCCTGAAATATTACCTAGTTTTATTACAATTTTAGATTCTGCTTTTAGAGCCAACCGTAATGCAAACATTAAAAATTTAGAAAAATGAAATACATCAAATGTTGTTTCTATGAATGGTGTTTTTATAGAATCAAGTGCATTTGACCATAATATTTCATCTTGACAAACAGGTAGAGTCAGAAGTATGGTTGGTATGTTTCAAAATTGTACTAACTTCAGCCAAGATTTAGGTGACTGAGATGTTTCAAATGTAACTGATATGACTAGATTATTTGGTGGAGCAAATTGATTCAATTGTGATTTATCAAGATGAGATGTCTCTAAAGTAGAATCTATGAATGCTATGTTTGCTTCTGCATCAAGATTCAATGGTAGTTTAAAAGGTTGAGATGTAAGAAATGTAAAAGATATGGGTTGAATGTTCCGTAGAGCAAAAACTTTCAACCAAGATTTATCTAGTTGAGATGTAAGAAATGTAACAAAAATGTATTTAATGTTTTCTGAAGCATTAAGTTTCAATGGAAATATTGATAATTGAAATGTTTCTAGTGTAACTGATATGAGTCAAATGTTTGAGTTAACTAGGGTGTTTAACAGAGATTTATCACAATGAGATGTAAGAAATGTAACAAACATGAGTTTTATGTTTAAACAAGCAGAAGTTTTCAATGGTAATGTTGATAATTGAAATGTTTCTAGTGTAAGAAATATGAATCAAATGTTTTATGGTGCCAGAAAATTTAATAGAAACTTATCTAGTTGAGATGTAAGAAATGTAACTACTATGAATAATATGTTTACTCAGGCTAGTGCATTTAAAGGTGATCTTTCTAGTTGAAACGTATCATCACTAAAAAGTTGAACAGACTTCTTATTAAATTCAGGTCACGAAAACACTTCTTGAGAAGAATTACAAAAAGTTTTACCAACAAAAATTTTCAAAAACACGCAAACAAGTACTTGAGAAGCAAAACGTCCTGATGAATTTAAATAGTAAAAATAGAGTTATTAAACTCTATTTTTTTTATATTCATCTACATTGAATTTGAAATATTTAATCAATTATATTTAGGTAGTTTATTTTACAACCTGAACTTTTCACAAGTGTGTGACTAGTTTAGGTTTTTATTAATCTCTTTTGTACATTGATTTATATCTCTTTCAGATATTTTAAATGCAGATAAAATTATTTTTTGAGTCTTACTTAAACCATATGAACTAACATATGTTTTATTGAATTTTGCTAGTTCCATTTTTGATAGTTCACTAAACAGTGTATTCACTGTATGGTGTCTATTGTCAGATAAAAATTCTTTCATGCAATAACTAAAATACGATCTAACAATTAATGCTAAAAATGAAATAAACATCTTTGATTCTAAAACTAATCTGTCTTGAACGTTGAATTTATTTAAATCAAAAGTTGTTTTAACAGTTGAAAAGGCTTTTTCAACAAGATCTCTTTTTTTGTACTGAGTAAGTATAAATTCTAGATCAGAATCTATGTTTGAAACTATTATTGAAAAACCTGCATTTTTATGAACTTTTTCAAATACATCTTCTTTTAAAGAAATGATTTTTTGTTTGTTTTCATTTAGACTAATATCAAAGAAATTTTTGTATTCTTTTTTTAAAGATTCAACGTCTAACTTTGAATCTAAAATAGTTTGTTTAGCTTTTTGCATTTTTCTGAAAAATGCTTTTTTCTTATTTTCAGCTAACTCTCCATTGTAATAAATGTAGACAAATTGCTCTTTTCACCAATAACTTTTGTTCTAAGTTTTAGTCCATAACAACCAAATTTTTCTATATAACAATTAAAATTATCCTTGATCTTATTTCTGTTTTCTTCTAATAAAACGTCTAAAGATTTATTTCTTGATTTGGCCATAATTATGTATTTGTAGTCAACATTTTGAAGATAATTTACATTTTCAGTATTAAAAATCCTCTATCCATAACTAATGTAGGATTTTTATACCCATATTCTATGCTTTTATTAATTAATTCTTTGCATTGTGTTTGATCTGTAACAGATCCTAAAAAGTTTGATAAAACAATGGCATTGTAGTTTCATTGTCTATTACATAAGCTAAGTTGACTTGTTTTAATCCTTGATCAACTTTTGCTTTGCCGTATTCAGCAAGTTTTATGTTTTCTGAATAAGTGTTAAAGTTAGTTGAGTCTAAAGATAAAATAATATCTCTTGAAAGACTATTTTTCTGAAATTCAACGTTTCATATGTATGTGAATTCCATTATCAAATCTTCAGTCAAAACATTATTAAATAATCTTGAAATTGTTGATTGGCTATCTATTTTATTTCCAAAAATAGCATTTCTTCTTGCTCATTTTTCATAATGTTGAATTGTAGAACTTTGTTCATCAATGAAATAGCAAATCAAAGATTTTATTAAATCAGTTTTTCTTTAAAAACTTTATTTAGTATTGAATTTATGTTTAACATTTCTAATATTTTGCCAACAACTAATCTTGCACCGAATGATAAAACTCTTGAGAATTGACTATCATTTTCTTCAAGAGAAATACCAAAATCTCCAAAATAGGTAACGTAGTTTTTATTTGGTATCATCATTGTTTCTTTTTCATCAGAAACAATCCCTATACACGCTCTTTCGTTTTCACTATAACCCTTTTCTTTATTAAAAATTTTCTTAGTTGTGTAGTAAACATAAGTGCAGTTTTTCTTCTACTAAATACAATATCTTTTGATGGTATTTTAACCGGTTTAAAAGCCATTTTTTATCCCCTTTTACTAGTTACATTATATCACTATTTAAAGGAAAAATCTATCGTTTTTCAAAATAAAAACCCTTTATTTAAAAGGGTTTTGCATAATTATTATTAACTAGTTACAAAATTGTGAAAAGTTCAGGTTTAAACAATAGAATATTGCTCTATAATATTTTATTGTTGATTAAAATGTGCAATATAAATTAATACTTTAAATATAAATAAAAACATCTGAAATAGATGATAACTCTAAAAATTTAATATGCAGTTTTAATCATAAACATAGAAAGGAGATATATGAAAAATAAAATTCACTTACTAGTTTTAATATCAATATTTACATATGTATTCCTTTTCTTACACACAAATCTTGATGACATAGTTTTGTACAAAATTGTTGGTGAAAAATATGGAGTTGATTATTCACTAAGCATGAATTCACCAACTTGACTGGATGAGTGAAATAGATTATTAGGTACAAATTTGTATTCAAATACACCAATCGATATTTGAGAACAATACATAAATAACAGTGGATTAAAACTTCAAGGTTTTACTGAAAGAGGTTCGTTCATTCATAATCTAACAAATTGGATAAAAATTGGTCTATCCGGGATAGCGTTAACATTAATCATATTCATATGTAAAAAGAGTATTTTTAAACCTATTAATAATTTTAAAGAATACTTAGAAAATAGAAGAAGTTTTCTTAATTCAGAAATGGATGAGACCATAAAATTTCTTGAAAATTTAAAAAATATAATCTTATTAAATGAATCAGAAGAAAAAGATATTCACAAATGTAATATATGCGTTGAAAAAATACCAAATTTTATAAGTGATTTTGATAAATTAAAGTATAAACCTATTTATGCTATTAGATTGATTAATGACATAGAGAAATCTTATTATAAAAAAACATTAAAAAATGAAGTAGAAGAATATTCGAATTTGATTGATTTAGTAATAAATCTTATTAATGAGATAAAATATAAAGAAATTTCTAATAAACAATCTATACTACCTAGAAAAGAATTATTCCCCATAGCCAAAAGAACAGTTGAATATTATTCTAAAAACTCTTGATTTTATATATCATACTGTGCTGAATCTAACCAAAATAAAATTTTAAAAAGATGATTTTCTATTTTTGTTTATTTTACTTACTTATCTTTAATAGGTATATTCATTTACATTTTGTTTGTTAGTCTTTTTGTTTTTGCTTTATCTGGATTTTTAACTATTTTTACTTTGTTTAACATAACTTCAATAAAAAAGTTGGAGATTGCCTTTAATTATTTTTTATCAAATCATAATATCATAATATTCGGAATAATATATGCTTTCCCTATCATTTCCATATCTTCTCTATTTATTTCTAATGTGCCAGAAAACTTTAAATCAAAATTTAAGATTACATGACCTGTTTTTATTTGTCTTATAGTAACATTATTTGTATTTATTATTTTAATTTATTTTTTTGCTAAGTTTCCTCAATTTGAAGACAGAAATTATATTCCACCTTTACACGAATTATTGCAGTACATTTTATATAATATTTTAGGTTTTAGTTTATTTTTATATTGATTTATTTCTTTGACTCATTTGATTAGAACAGAAAGAAAAATAAATTTCATAATGATAATGAAAGAATTTATATTACCTCTTATTTGTCCAATTATTTTTATACTACTTAAAATTAATAAAATTAATGACTTTCAATTAGTTACTTTTTATCTTATTTGTATATGGATATCTGTAATGGCTTTCGAATATTTTATTTGAAATTTAATATGCTTTTTTATTAATCCTCTTTATAAATCTTATAAATCATCTTCTGTATCATTTAAACCTGATTTGAGTGGAGAATCAACAGCAACAAATTATATTAAAGAAGGTGCGGCAACTGAAAAAGGAAATGAGGAATTTGTTATAACAGACTCTAAAAATGAGAAATATAGAGAAAAAGAAAATATGCATATAGACAACTATGATGAATATTATGAAGTAATAGAATATGTCTTGTCTAATAATCCAGAAAATATGGAAAATGTTGCTAAAAAATTTGAAACAAGTTTGGAAAACGTTGAAAAATACTTGAAAGAGTATTTATGTAGTAGCTCTAAAAATGATAAATCGAATAATTTAGTGTCACTCATTATTAAAATCTATAACAAATTTATATTAAGTCGAGGAGATAAAAAAAAGAATAAGCAAGAAAATAGAAAAAAGATAAGCATAACTATATCTAGTTATATTAGTATATTTAAATATTCATTTATAATAATAGAATTAATACTATTACTTTCATCATTACTTATTTTTTATTTTAGACTTACAAGTAGTGTTATTTTACTTATCTCAATATATGGTGTTCTTAGTTTTTCATTTATTGGTTTAATGGCGATTTCCTTATATTTATTTAATAAGAAAAAGCTAATAATTAATTTAACTGAATTTAGATTTTTCTTAATATTTAGCTTTTTTACATTCAATATATTTTCTTTAATTTTAATCATAATTATTTATGGAAAAATAAGAACTTTAACAATATTTCAAAATTATATGAAAACTTTAAATAAAAAACAAAACAGAGGAGAGAAATAAGAAAATTTAAATATTTAACAAACACTTAAAATCATTGAATTAAGAAATCAAAATAATATAATAATATAGTATGTATGTTTAAATAATTTTAGAAAGGATTATTTTATGTCAAGAATTGAAAAAATTGTTGCTCGCGAAATTTTAGACTCACGTGGAACACCAACAGTTGAAGCTGAAGTTTGAACAGAATTTGGTGGATATGGTTGTGCTAAAGCACCTAGTGGAGCTTCAACAGGGATTAATGAAGCTTTAGAATTAAGAGATGGAGATAAATCTCGTTACAATGGTAAAGGTGTTTTAAAAGCAGTTAAAAATGTTAATGATATTATTGCACCAGCTTTAGTTGGATTAGAAGCTCAAGATCAATTAACAATTGATAGAGTTATGATCGAATTAGATGGAACTGAATTTAAAACTAAATTAGGAGCAAACGGTATGCTAGCTGTTTCATTAGCTGTTGCTAAAGCTGCTGCTAGTGAATTAGATATGCCATTATACAAATACTTAGGTGGAGTTCAAGCTCGTAGATTACCTGTTCCAATGTTAAACGTTATTAACGGAGGAGCTCACGCTGATTCAGCTATCGATTTCCAAGAATTTATGATTATGCCAGTTGGAGCACCAACATTTACTGAAGCTTTAAGATGATCTTCAGAAACTTTCCAAGCTTTAAAATCATTATTAAAAGCTAAAAATGATATTACTGCTGTTGGAGATGAAGGTGGATTTGCACCAAACTTTAATTGAGCATATGAAAACAATGATTTAGCATCATTTAAAGCTAAAACTCCAGCTGAAATTGCTTTAGACTTATTAGTTGAAGCTATTGAAAAAGCAGGATACAAAGCAGGAAAAGACGGAATCATGATCGCAATGGATTGTGCTTCGTCAGAATTATACTTAGAAGATAAAAAATACCACTTCAAGAAAATTGAAGAAGTTACTGGACAAGAATGAGCATTATCAACTGATGAAATGATCGCTTATTTAGAACAATTAGTAAACAAATACCCAATTATTTCTATCGAAGATGGATTAGCTGAAACTGACTGAGAAGGATTTAATAAATTAACTGCTAAAATTGGAGATAAAGTTCAAATTGTTGGAGATGACTTATTTACAACAAATCCAAAATTCATCCAACAAGGAATTGAAAAAAACGCTGCAAACTCAACATTAATTAAATTAAACCAAATTGGTACATTATCAGAAACTGTTGAAGCAATCACAATGACTCAAAAAGCTGGATGAACTGCAGTTGTATCACACCGTTCAGGAGAAACTGAAGATACAACAATCGCTGATTTAGCTGTAGCATTCAACACAGGACAAATCAAAACTGGATCAATGTCAAGAAGTGATAGAATTGCTAAATACAACAGATTATTACAAATTGAATCTGAATTAGACAAAAATGCAGTTTATGATGGTTTAAAAACTTTCTACAATCTTAAAAAATAATTAATTTTTATAAAACTTAAACACAAGACTTGTTCTTGTGTTTTTTTTAAACTTGTTTAGAGATTACAAAAAAATAAAATTATGATATTATCATTTCATAAACATTAAAAGGATAATAAATTTCAGAAATGACAAAAAATGTTATAGCATTAGATGTTGGATCAAAAACTATCGGATTAGCTTATAGTAAAGGAATTATTGCAAGTCCTTTATCTACAATTAGATTTGATGAATGAGAGTTCCAACAAGCAGTTGATAAATTAAAACCGTTTTTAGATGAATATACTCCAGAAGTTATTGTTTTTGGATATCCAAAAAATATGAATAACACTATCGGAGAACGTGCTGAAATGGTTGATTATGTAATAGAATTATTTTTAAAAACTTATCCAAATTATTCAGAAAATCAAATCATTAAAATTGATGAAAGAAGAACTACAATCATGGCTAAAAACATTATGATTGAAGCTGGATTAACAAGAAAAAAACAAAAACAAAATAAAGATGGTTTAGCTGCTCAATTAATACTAGAAATGTATTTAAATACAAATAAATAAGGAGAATAAAATATTATGCAAAAATTACATCCACTAGTTAAAAAAGTATTATTTACAAAAGAAGAAATAGAATCAAGAACTAAAGAAATTGCTAAAGAAATTGAAAAGTATTATTCAGACAAAAATATGATCGATAATTCATTACTTGTACTTGGTTTATTAAAAGGTTGTGTACCATTTTTTACTAATTTTTGCATGAATTGTGATTTAACAATGGAAATGGAATTTATGGTAGTTTCATCATACAAAGGAACTACTATGGCAAAAACAGAACCAAGAATTCTTTTAGATTTACAAACTGATGTTAGAGATCGAGATGTATTAATTGTTGAAGATATTATTGATACAGGTGCAACTTTAAAATATGTTTATGATTACTTATTAGACAGTGGAGCAAGAAGTGTAAAAATTTTAACTATGTTAGACAAACCTAGCAGAAGAACTGCTGATATTCAAGCAGATTGAGCATGCTTTACAATTGAACCTGAATTTGTAATTGGTTATGGTTTAGACTATCAAGAAAAAATTAGAAATTTACCTTATGTTGCTATTTGTGATACTGATAAATTAAAAGATTGAAAATGATAGGAAACAATAAATGAATAATTATTTAAAAAATATTAAAAAAGTACTTTTTACAAAAGAACAAATTGAAAAACGTATTAAACAAGTTGCTGAACAAGTAAAACAATATTATATAGATAACCCTCCTGTTAATGGTCCGTTAATAACAGTTGGTTTATTAAAAGGTTGCGCTATTTTTAATACAGAATTTGTTTTAAACTTAGATTTACCTATTCAAATGGATTTTATGGCAGTTTCATCATATAATGGAACAAAATCAACTGGAGCAATTAAAGTTAGATTAGATTGTAGTTTAGATTTATCTGGTAGAGATGTTTTAATTGTTGAAGATATGGCCGATACTGGATTAACTTTAAATAAAGTTAAAGAAAACATTTTATATAAAGGAGCAAATAGTGTTAAAGTTGTAACTTTAATTGATAAACCTGATTATCATACCATTGATTTTGTTCCTGATTGAAATTGTTTTGAAATTGGTGATTATTATATTGTTGGTTATGGTTTTGATTGTGATGAAAATTACAGAAATCTACCATACATCGCTTTATATGAACCAAGCAATGACACTAACTCTAATAGTTAGCTACAAAAACAGCACGTTTTTAGTAGCTATTTTTTTTTATAAACGATGTAAATATTTCAAACTATGCTTAACTATAACTTAATTTTTAGAAATTTTTAAAGTATAATTTAAGAAGCAAAGGTGGTGGACTTTATTATGACTATTTGTATTAAATTAGATGAAAATCCCGAGTCCCATGGTCTCAACAAACTAAAAAATATAAAGCTAAGTTATGTTATAAGTTATGCCACTTTTAATGCACAGTAACTAATTTATAACATAGTTTAGCTAACTTTGAAAAGGAGTAGAAACATGTTTAAATTTACAACAAAAAAATACTCTCCTAGAAAGCTAAAAAATCAAAAAAAACCTGCTCAATTTAGAAATGAAAGATTTATAAAAAATGTTTCATCTTTAGATCAATCTGAAATTTTACAAGTGATGAATTTAACACACTTTGGATTAACTAATGATGAATATGAATCAAGATTAAAAAAATACGGAACTAATGAATTAAAAAGAAAAGATTACAGTATTTTTAGAGAATTTATGAGCGCGTTTTTTGGTCCATTTAATATTGTTTTAATTTTAATTGCATTATATAACTTTATTTCATATGGAACAAATGGTTTTGGACAAGATACAGATAATAGTTCAAGCTTTGATTTAGTAGGAGGAATCATAATAATTTCAATGGTTGTTGCGAGTGGTATTGCTTCATTTATTCAATCATTGAGAAGTCATTTTGTAACTAAAAGAATTGCTACTATCGTTAGAAGTACAACTAATATTATTAGACATAAATATGACGATGAGTTAGATGAATATTTAAAAATTACTAAAAAGAATCAATTAGATTTAATTAAATTAGGTGAAGAAATTGATGTAAGACAAGTTGTGCCTGGTGATTTAATTTATCTTTCAAGTGGAGATATGTTACCAGCTGATGTGAGAATTATTCAATCAAACGACTTATTTATTAATCAATCTTCATTAACAGGTGAATCTATGCCTGTTGAAAAACACGCAACAAATAGATATTCAACAAATAATATTTTAGATTTAGAAAATATTTGTTATACAGGAACTAGTGTTGTTTCTGGTAGTGCTATTGCTATTGTTTTAGCAACAGGAAATGACACATACTTTTCAACAATTAGTAAAACTATTATGGAAAAACGTCCTGATTCAAGTTTTACAAAAGGTATTAAAAGAGTGACAAGACTATTATTAATTTTTATGTTAGTAATGGTTCCAACAGTATATTTAACAAAATCAATAATTGGAATAGTTGCTGCAAAAGGTACTTTTGATACTATAAAAGATAATCCATGATTTGAAGCGATCTTTTTTGCAGTTGCAGTTGCAGTAGGATTAACTCCTGAGATGTTGCCGATGATAGTTACTACTAATTTAGCAAATGGAGCTTCTAGAATGACTAAACAAAAAGTTGTTGTTAAAAGATTAGAAGCTATTCAATCTTTAGGAGCAATTGATGTTTTATGTACTGATAAAACAGGAACGCTTACAAATGATAAGATTGAACTTATTGATTATTTAACAGTCGATAAAAAAGCTGATCCATTATTATTAAAATATCTATATATTAATAGTTATTATCAAACAGGATTAAAAAACCCTATGGATAAAGCTATTGTTGATTATGTTAAAAAACACATTCACGATTTTTCTATTGAAGATATAACTAAAATAGATGAAATACCATTTGATTTTAATAGAAGAAAATTAACAATTATTTTTGATGATGACAAAGATAAAAGAACAATGGTTACTAAAGGTAGTGTTGAAGAAATCTTAAACTCATGTTCTAAAGTTTTACAAGACGGAAAAGTTGTTAATTTAACAGAAGCTATTAAAAGACAAATTCAAACATATTATCAAAAAATTAATAAACAAGGAAAACGTTTATTAGGTGTTGCTTATAAAGTTATCAGAAAAAATCAAAATAGATTTTCTGCTGATGATGAAACAAATTTAATATTCATGGGATTTGCATCATTTTTAGATACACCAAAACCTTCAACAAAACAAACTATTAAATTATTAAATAAATATGGTGTTGAATTAAAAATTTTAACAGGAGATAACGAACCTATTACTAGAGCTATTTGTAAGATGGTAGATCTACAAATTAAAGGTTTAGTAACTGGTGAAGAAATTGATGCAGCAAGTGATTACGAGTTAAAAAAAATCGTAGAAAATAATAATATTTTTGTAAAATTAAACCCATTACAAAAAGTTAAAATTATTCAAATTTTAAAACAAAATGATCATGTTGTTGGATATATGGGTGATGGAATTAATGATGCACCTGTTTTAAGACAAAGTGATGTTGCAATTTCAGTTAATAACGCAACTGATATTGCAAAAGATGCAAGTGATATTATTCTTTTAGAAAAATCACTTCTAGTATTAGAAAAAGGAATTATTCAAGGACGAACAGTGTTTTCTAATATTTTAAAATATATTAAAATTACAACTGCTTCAAACTTTGGTAACTCTTTATCAGTTTTAATTGGTACAGTTTGACTACCATTTGCTCCAATGGCTCCGGCTCAAATTTTATTACAAAACTTAATTTATGACTTTTCTCAATTTGGAGTATCTATGGATAATGTTGATGCGTCATTCTTAAAAACGCCGCAACGTTGGAATTCAAAAGATCTCTTGCCATTCACGATCATAAATGGATCAGTCAGCTCAATATTTGACCTTATTACATTTGCAATAGCAGGATATGCTTTAGGATTTGTAACTGGTTATAACAATGCAGTTGCTAATAATACCGGTGATGCACATATGTATATGGCTCAATTCCAAGCTTGTTGATTCTTAATTGGATTATTATCTCAAACTTTAGTTTTCCAAGTTTTACGTACAGAACACTTAACAATAGTAAAAAGTCGTTCATCATGACCAATTTACACTATTGCTGGTTTAGTAACTGCTATAGCAATATTCATTACATTTGTTCAAGAATCAAATTTAGGAAGCTTAATTCAATTAAAAACACCTGGATGAGTATTCTTACCAATTGCCGCAGCAATACTTAGTGGATATTTCATAGTAGCTGAATTAACTAAGATGGGATATAAAAAAGTATTTAATAAATGATTGTAAAACTAAAATCTTTTCTAATTTAAACTTAGAAAAGATTTTTTATTTAAACTATAAACTTTATTAACTATATTAATATTCCAGATATAAACTTTATTAACTATATTAATATTAAATATTGATATAAAATCAATAATATAGTCAATCATAGGAGTTATTATGAAAGAAATTTGTATTAATAATTTAGATGAAACAAAACAATTTGCTAAAACTTTAGCTTTAGAAATTAAAGATAGACAACTACCTTTTTATATTTTGTTAAATGGTGATTTAGGTGCAGGTAAAACAACATTTACAAAGTCATTATTAAAAGAATTAGGTGTTAGTGAAAATGTATCATCTCCAACTTTTGTAATTATGAATCAATATAAAACTGATCAATTTAATATTAATCATGTTGATGCTTATAGATTAAGTAATGATTCTGAAATAGATATGTATTTAGATGAGTTTGACAATAGTATTAATGTTGTTGAGTGATATGAAAACTTAAATTTAGATTTTAATAAATTAAATAAAATAACAATTGATATTAAAATAATTGATGAAAACAAAAGAATATTTATTATAGGAGAATAATTATGAACCTTTTTATAGATACTACTAATTGAAAACTTGTTTATATTTTAGAAAAGAATAATGAAATAGTAGATAAATTAATTGTTGATAATAATAAAAAAATATCAGACATAGCTATAGAAAAATTAAAAGAATTTTTAACTAATAACAATTTAACTATTAAAGATATTGACTCATTTTATTTAACTAAAGGTCCTGGAAGTTATACAGGAGTTAGAGTTGGATTAACTATAGTTAAAACTATTAAAGTATTAAATAATAATATTAAAGTTTATTTAATTGATTCATTAATGTTTCAATCTGGTAAAAATAAGGCAATTTCTATATTAGATGCTAGAGGACATAAATATTATTTTGCAGTTTATGATCAATTTAAAATTTTAGAAAATGTTCAGTTAATTGAAGCTGATCGATTAGATTTTTATATTAAAAAATACAAAGATTTTAAACTTGTAAAAGATTATGAGATAGATTTTGCTAATACTTATTTAGAGACTAAAGAAATGTTTGAATTAGTTGATGATATAAACAGTATTAATCCACTTTATGTAAAAGGATTTATTTAGTCTTAGAAAAGGTGGGATATGTTAAAAACTATAACAAAAGAAAAATATGATGAGATAATTTCGCTTTATCCATTGTGAAAAGAATTAAATAAAAAAATTAAAATATCATATGCTCGTGGTATTAACTTTCATGAAATATTTTCTGAATTTATTGTGTGTCATATAAATGATTATCAAATTAGTCACAACAATGGATCTGAAGATGCTATTTCAAAAGAAGGAATAAAAGTTCAAATAAAATCTTCATCTAACTATAAAACAGATTTAACTTCTTTTGGACCTAGAAGTGAATTTGAGATACTAGAATTTGCAAGACTAGATCAACAAAACGATTTGTTGTATTTATATAAAATTCCAATACAAAATTTAAAAAGTATTGAAGTTAAACAAGGTCAAACATTTGCTCAACAACAAGAAGAAAAGAGAAGACCTAGATTTTCTATAATCTCTAAAATTATTGAAAAAGACAATCTAAAACCTTATGCAAAGGTAAATATGATTACAGGAGAATATGAATTTTATAATAAAAATGATTAGCTAACCTAATCGTTTTTTTTAACTTTCTAATGCCTTTAAAATGTTTTGAGCAATTTTATTAATAACAGGAACTACTACAGAATTTCCTGCTTGTTTATAAAGATGAGATTTTGCTAATTTTGGGAGAACAAAATCTTTTGGATATCCCTGAAAATTGAAACATTCTCTAGGAGTTAGTTTTCTTATACCAAATTGAGTTTTTATCAATGGTACATTATGACCACCCGTTCCCATGTTAGCTGTTAATGTAGGACAAACGTTGCTCTTATTTTCTCTTACATATTTTCTTCTTCACTGATAAATAACATTTGTTTTAACCATACTTTCTTCTAAAGTTTTATAAAATACATTCTTATCGTTAGAATAATAGAATTCATCGCTAACATTTTCTTTTTCTAGCATATCAGGAATGAATTTTGTTAGTTTTTCTGGGTCAGGAAATTCAAATTTATTTCAAGCATATTCATCTTTAAAACCAACAATGTAAATACGTTCTCTATTTTGAGGTATGTTTGCATAATCTTTTGCATTTAACACTTTATACTTAATCTTATAACCGTTTTCTTGTAATGAATCTGTTATGATTTTAAAAGTTTTTCCGTTATCATGAGTTACTAAATTTTTAACATTTTCTAAAAAAATTACTTTTGGTTTTTTAGCTACAATAAATCTTAATGTTTCAAAAAATAGATCACCAGATTTTTCATCTTCAAAACCTTTTCTATATCCTGCAATACTAAAAGAAGTGCAAGGAAAACCTGATAATAATACATCAATTTCAGGAACATTTTTAGTCTCTATAGATCTTATATCATCCCCAACTACTTTGATATGGAAATTTTTTTCATAAGTTATTCTTGCATTCTTATCATATTCATTAGCTCATATTGTTTTAAATTTATTAGTTGATTCAAAACCTAGATCAATACCACCAACACCAGCAAAAAGACTTGCCATTTTATACATTTTTTCACCTCTTAATATTTTAATGTTATCACTAATGAAGTTATATTTAACATTTAATCTATCATATTTTTCGTAGCTATTTTGTACATAATTCGCATAAAATTAAAAACTTATTATTTTATAGTTTTATTTAATGCTTTTTTGTGTAATAATTATAAAGTAACAAAAAAAATGGGTTAATACTCAAGTTGGTGAAGAGGACACCCTGCTAAGGTGTTAGGTCGGTTACCCGGCGCGAGAGTTCGAGTCTCTCTTAACCCGCCATTTTAGAGTAAAAACAAGACTGCTAAGCAGTCTTTTTTATTTTTTAAACCTTAAAAAAATATTATAATTAATAAAGAAAGAATCGGTAAAAACAAATGGATAAGAAAAAAGGTCGCTTTAAATATAGAATTAAAGAATTTAATAAACAAAAAACAAAAGAACTTTTATCAAGATTAAAGATTTGAAAAACTAATAGTGACCTTATTAGACATAATTATTTTGATAATCTTTTAAAATCTTTTTTTATCTCAAAAGAAAGTGAAAAGAAAACTATTATCGATTTATTTGAAAAGAAAAACATTGAATATTTTTTATTCTATACTGATCATAAAAATTGACACAACATCTTAGATTATGGTATTCGTCCAGTTAGACAATTGATCTTAAAACCTAAAGAAGAATATGTTGTGTGAACTTATCAACAACAAGAACATACAATATCATTAGAATTTGATGTTTCAACAAGAGCACACTTTTGAAAATGAATGAGTGATTCTGGATTTAACCCTAAAGATGTTATGATAATAGGTATCAATCCTAAATATTTAGCTAAAACAACTAAAAAAGACTGAATTTGAGATAGATCTAAATCTATGGCTATTATTTCAGAAGAAATCGAAGTTGAAGCAATAGATTGAATTATGATTAGAAACTATGAAATTTATAGAAAAGCACAACAAGCAATTGATAAATCAGGATTAAAAATCACTTTATATTTTGGTACTGATGGAATTGTAAAAGAAGAAAGTAGGAGAAAAAATGGCAAAACAATTAGATAAAATAACACCACGTAATATTGATTTTTCAAAATGATATACAGATACTGTAATTAATGCAAAATTAGCAAGCTATGGACCAGTTAAAGGTACAATGATTTTTAGACCTTATGGATATGCTATTTGAGAATTAATTCAAAAACACTTAGATGCTGAATTTAAAAAAATGAAAGTACAAAATGTTTATTTTCCAGTTTTAATTCCTGAATCATTATTCAATAAAGAAAAAGAACATATTGATGGATTTTCTCCTGAAATTGCAACAGTTACAAGAGTTGGAGATAAACAATTAGAAGAAGCTTTATTTATAAGACCAACTAGTGAAGTTTTAATGATGGATTTTTTCAGTAAAGAAGTTAATTCATATAGAGATTTACCTTTAATTTATAATCAATGATGTAACGTTATGCGTTGAGAAAAAACTACTCGTCCATTCTTAAGAACTAGTGAATTTTTATGACAAGAAGGACACACAGTTCATAATTCATATCAAGAAGCTGAAGAATTTACATTAAAAGCTTTACAAGTTTATAAAGATTTTGCTCAAAATGTTTTATTACTTCCAGTTATAACAGGTAAAAAAACTGAAAAAGAAAAATTTGCAGGAGCTCAAGATACTTATACAATTGAATCGTTAATGTTTGATGGACAAGCTTTACAATGTGGAACTTCTCACTTTTTTGCAGACAACTTTACAAAAGTTTATGATATAAAATTCCAAAATAAAGAAGGAAAATTAGAACACGCTTATTCAACTAGTTGAGGAGTTTCAACACGTTTAATTGGAGCTATTATTATGACTCATAGTGATGATAATGGATTAGTTTTACCAAGTTTAATTTCACCAACTCAAGTTCAAATTATTCAAGTAAAAAATACTGATGAAGTTGTTAAAGTTTCAAATGAATTAAAAGAACAACTTTCTAATTATAGAGTTGATATTGATGATACAGATAAAAGTTTTGGATTCAAAATAAGTGAAGCTGAAATCAAAGGAATTCCAATTAGAATTGAAATAGGACCTAGAGATTTAGAAAATAATCAAGTAACAATTTCAAGACGTGATGAACAAACTAATAAAGTTAAAGTAGATATAAAAGATGTAGTTAATGTTGTAAATCAAATGATTAAAGATTATGATAAAGCACTATACAGCAAAGCTTTAGAAAATAGAAAAAACAAAACATCTAAAGCCGATACAATTGAACAATACATTGAAATATTAAAAGAAAATCAAGGATTTGTTCTAGTTCCATTCTGTGGAAGAGTTGAATGTGAAAATGAAGTAAAACAAAAAACTTCAACAAATTCTAGATGTATAGCTTTTGATGTAGAACAAACTAAATCAAAATGCTTTAACTGTAAACAAGATTCAGAATTACAAGTATATTTTGCTAGAGCATACTAGTGAGGTTTTATTATGAGCAAACAAAAATTTTATGCAGTTAGAAAAGGAAAAAAACCAGGAATATATTTAACTTGATCTGAAGCCAAAGCTCAAGTTATGAATTTTTCTAATGCTGAATATAAATCATTTGCAACTGAAAAAGAAGCATTAGAATATATGAAATCAAATTCATCAACTAAACTAGATCAAAAATCAAATTCATCAAATAAATTAAGTAAAGTTATTAGACCAAATAGTGATACTGCAGCTGTTGCTTATACTGATGGTAGTTATAGTGTTAAAGATAATACTTATTCTTTAGGAGCTGTTATTTTACTTAAAGATAAAGAAATTCATATATCTCAAAGATTTGATGATAATACAACTGCTAGTCTTAGAAATGTTGCTGGAGAAGTGTTGGCTGCAATTCAAGTAATTAATTTTTGTTTAGATCATAATATTAAAAACTTAAAAATTTGTCATGATTATCAAGGAGTTAGCAAGTGAATAACTAAAGAGTGAGAAACTAAAATTGACTTTACTAAAAAATATAAACAATTTGTTGATAATCAAAAATCAAAAATCAATATTTCATTTGAGTGAGTAAAAGCACACAATAATAATAAATATAATGAATTAGCAGACCAACTAGCTAATAATGCTACATTTGATTTAGTTATAAAAGAGGTTAAATAATATGAAATCAAATCAATTGATTAATAATTTTCAAATTCAATCAGTAGACGGTAGTGAAATAAAAACTTATTTATGAAATGACACTAAAAAACCAAAAGCAGTCATACATTTAATTGCTACTGGTACTGAATCAGTTAAAAGTTATAGTGAATTTGCAAAAAGAATGAATAAGCAAAATATAATAGTAGTTTGTTCTGAACAACGTGGTTTTTCAAAAAGTAAAAAAGATAAAAATACTCAAGATGATAATGTCTTTTTCAGTTATTTTAATGGTTGACAACTTGTTGTTGAAGATTTAAAATCAGTAAATAATTTTATTAGAAAAACTTATAAACATTTACCTTTATATTTAGTTAGTCATTCTTTAGCAACAGTATTTGCAAAAGCTTATGCTATTAAATATTCTGAAACAATTGACGGATTAATATTTTCATCATTTATTGAATTTAATTTAGCTTCTTTATTATCAAACAATCTTTTATTATTATTAATTGAATTATTTTCAGGTAAAAAATACGCTTGTCATTTCAAACAAATATCATATTTAAATAACTTTACTAAAGTAATGAAAAAATATCGTAATATTGAAAATGATGATATTTTAGAAAAATATATAGATCTTAGTCAAGATCCATTACTTACAAAAACATTTAGTGTTTCAGCATTACGCGATGTTTATAAATGTATGCTATTTAATAGTTATGTAAATAATATAAAATTTATTAGACAAAACCTACCAATTCTAATTCTAGCTAATAACAACGATTACAAAACTGCTCAAAGATATACTAAAATGTCAGAGTCTTTATTAAAAACATTATTAAAAAATGATTGTTTTGCACATTATGTAATGTTTGATAATACAAAAGATAAAGTATTTGGCACAGAAGCAAATAAAGAATTAGAAGATAACATCAATTTATTTATAGATAAATACAATAAAAAGTATATATAACAGAAAGGAATAATATGGATAAATCTAGAATAAGAAACTTTAGCATTATTGCTCATATTGATCACGGTAAGTCAACTTTAGCTGATCGTATTTTAGAATTAACTGATACTGTTGAAAAACGTGAAATGCAAAATCAACTTTTAGATTCTATGGATATTGAGCGTGAAAGAGGAATCACAATTAAATTAAACTCAGTTCAATTAAAATATATTAGTAAGAATAATCAAGAATATATTTTTAATTTAATTGATACTCCAGGTCATGTTGATTTTACATATGAAGTTTCAAGAAGTTTAGCTGCATGTGAAGGAGCTATTTTAGTTGTTGATGCTACTCAAGGAGTTGAAGCTCAAACTTTAGCTAACGTTTATTTAGCTATAGATAATAATTTAGAAATTATTTCTGTTATTAATAAAGTTGATTTAGCTAGTGCTGATGTTGATAGAGTTAAACAACAAATAGAAGAAATTATCGGTTTAGATTGTAGTGATGCACCTTTAATTTCAGCTAAAACTGGATTAAATGTTGAACAAGTATTAGAAGCTATTGTTGAAAAAATTCCAGCACCAAATGATGCAGAAGATGATAAACCATTAAAAGCTTTAATTTTTGATAGTTATTATGATAAATATCTAGGTGTTGTGATGTCAATTAGACTAAAACAAGGAACTATTAAAGTTGGAGATAAAATTAAATTAATGTCTACTGGAGCTGAATATGAAGTTAACTCTTTAGGAATTAAAACTCCAAAAATAGTTAAAAAAGAAATGTTAGAAGCAGGAGAAGTTGGATGAATTGCAGCTTCAATTAAAACTATTAAAGATGTTAACGTTGGAGATACTATAACAAGTGTTAATAATCCAGCAGCTGAGCCTTTAGAAGGTTATAAAAAATTAAAACCAATGGTATATTGTGGAATTTATCCAATTGATACTAATAAATATCAAGATTTTAAAGAAGCATTAGAAAAAATTGAATTATCAGATTCATCTTTAGTTTATGAACCAGAAACTAGTCAAGCATTAGGATTTGGATTTAGATGTGGATTTTTAGGATTACTACACATGGAAGTTATTCAAGAAAGATTAGAAAGAGAATATAATCTTGAACTAATTGCAACTGCACCAAGTGTTATTTATAAAGTACATCTAACAAATGGTGAAATTTTAGAATTAGATAATCCTGCTAAATTACCTGATGCTCAAAGAATTAAAAAAATAGAAGAACCATTTGTAGAAATTAGAATAGCAACTCCAGATGACTATATTGGTGATTTAATGAACTTATGCCAAAACAAATTAGGAGTTTATAAAGATATGGAAATTATTGATAATACAAGACGTGTGCTTGTTTATCAAATGCCATTAGCTGAAATTATCTTTGACTTTTTCAATAAGTTAAAATCAATTTCTAGAGGTTATGCTTCTTTTGAATATGAATTAATTGGTTATAAAGAATCAAAATTAGTTCGTATGGATATTAAATTAAACGGTGATATGGTTGATGCATTTTCTATGATAGTTAACCAAAAATTTGCTTATCAAAGAGGAGCTGCTTTAACTTTAAAATTAAAAGAACTAATTCCAAGACAAAACTTTGAAGTACCAGTTCAAGCTACAATTGGAAATAAAGTAATTGCAAGAGAAACAATTAAAGCATATAGAAAAGATGTTACTTGAAAACTACATGCTGCTGATAAATCGAGACGTAAAAAACTTCTAGAAAAACAAAAAGAAGGTAAAAAGAAAATGAAAGAAATTGGTTCAGTAGAAGTTCCACAAGAAGCATTTATTGCTGTTTTAAAATTAGATGATTAATTTTTATAAAAAATAACCTAATACTATATTGTAGAAAGAGAGGACAAAAAATGTTTAAATACGATGATGCATTAAAAAAAATTGTAGATGATGAACTACTAATTATAGTAGACACAGCACAATCACAACCTGATTTTTTGTACTCACTAAGATCTCAATGAAAAGATCTAAATGACTTTAAAAAATTTGAAAAATGAATTGAAGAATCATTTCCAAAAATTAAAGCCATATTTATTTCTGAATCTAATAAACCAGATGAAGACTACAACGAATTACTTTTAGTTAGGTTACGAACACTTTTAAAAGTAGTAAAAGATTTTTTACAAACATATCAAAATTTACAATCAAAAGATAATAATCATGATCATGTTAATGAGTTTGGAGTAGATATTCAAATAAGAAATTCTTTTTACGAATTAATTATAGATTATGTTAAATCTTTTATTAAAGAATTAAAAATTACAAAAAATATAAAAGAATTTGATTTTTTCTCAATTAAACTTTTAGAAACATTTACAAAGTTATTAAAAACAGATTCAGTTTCTGATTGTATCGATAGAGTTTATTCAACTGAAGAAATTTTATCTGATTTTATCGATGCTGTTGAAGAAAGAGATTTTGAGTTATTACCATATGAAATTGTTAATGCTAATAGTTTTTTAACTTTTGTAATTTATGTTCAAACTACTATTTATTATTTAATTTTAATTTATGAGACTTTAGAATTTAAAGAGTTAGAAAAAATTGGAATAGAAGATTATGAAAATAAGTTATACTATTCTGAAAGAAATGATCAAGTAGAAATTATCAAAACAATTATTAAGTAAAAATGAGTCATTAGACTCATTTTTATTATCATTTAGTTAATAATTTTTGTTCTCTTTCTCTTAATTTATCATAAATTGTAATTTTAACTACACCATCTCTTTTTCAAATACCTTTAATTGTTTGTGCAATCATTCTCAATAAAAACAGAACGTACATGAATTGCATTAATATATAAATTAAAGCAAATATTAATTTAATTGGATTAATTCTATCTCTATCAAAACTATCTAGCAATCTTATAAAACCACCTAGTAATCTTAGTAAAGATAGGCACATAAATATAATTAACTCTACTGTAGTTACTACTAAATAAAAGTAAGCAAAGATTCTCATAGCAGTACCGGTCGATGTGTCACCTTCAAATCGTTCTTTTGAATTTTTATTATAATAAAGAATTATTGTTGGAATTCCTATTAATATAAACAATATCGCAATACATATTAACACAACTGTTGGAATATAATATTCATTTGTAGAATTAAAAGCACTTAAAATATCTCCATTTGTTACCTTATGTAATTGTCAAACTAAAGTTGATAATAATATTGTAGAACCTACTAATGATATAACTGAAAATACTCTAGATAAAAATCATTTTGGTTTTATTGTAGAATTTGTTTCTATATTAGGTAAACTTGTTAATAACCAAGGAGTAAAAAAACCACCTAAATTTAAACTTAAAGAGGCAAGAATATACCTATTCGATACAACTTGTTCATTAGTTGCTAGTTTCAAAAATCTAACAATTACAAAAGCTGTAGCTATAGTTCTTCATAAAGAATAAGCTAGTATGCTAAATAATAATGGAACTCCTAATTTGTATTTAGGATTTATTGTATTGTAATCTAATGAGTTTAATAAATACATTAGATATATTGAAACACCAGCAGCTATCAATGAACTAAAGATTTGTGTAAAGATAATTCAAGTTTTTGATATTGATATTGAAAAATTTGTTGAACTTGGATATGTTTGATAACTCGTTTTAATATCGTCGTAGTTGTGCATAAAAATTCCTCCTTCTATATTTTTTATATATAATTTATATTACATTAAAAATTACAAGAAAAGAATAATAGGTTTGTATCTTTAGATTTTACCTACGTTTCTCACTTAGCTACAAAAACAGTACATTTTTAGCAGCTATATTTTTTATAAAAATTATTCTTCCAATTGATATAGCATGTAACACTGATTTTGTTGATATTGCACCAAGCTACTTTGAAAATAATATTCCAGATGATTGAATGGGAATGGATACAGGATCTAAAACAATTGAATATTATAAAAAAATAATTTCAGAAGCTAAAACAATTATTTGAAATGGTTCGCTTTGAGTTTTCGAATTCAAAATTACGAAAATAGAACAAACTAAAAAGGGAGCATTCACTTTAATCGGTGGTGGAGATAGTGCTACTGCTGTTAAATTAGGGTTCAAAGAAGACTTTACTTGAATTTCTACTGGTGGACGAGCATTATTAGGATTTATGGAAGGTAAAGAATTACCAGGAATAGCTTCAATTCAAGATAAATAATTTTATTAAAAGCACCACAAGGTGCTTTTGTTTTATAATCTAATTATAAAGAGTAGTATTATGATATTTTTAATATGTGACAACTATATGTAAGGTGCTTAAGTGTTGTTGTTATGTTTTTAAAACAGTAATTGCATTTTAATACCAGAAAAATACAAATGATAAATAACAGTAAAAATCAAAACATAGATATACAATAGGAGAAATTTAATGAATTTTTTAAATATTAGGAGTAAAAAAACCACCTAAATTTAAACTTAAAGAAGCAAGAATATATCTATTTGATACAATTTGTTCATTAGTTGCTTGTTTCAAAAATCTAACAATTACAAAAGCTGTAGATATAGTTCTTCATAAAGAATAAGATAGTATGCTAAATAATACCGGAACTCCTAATTTGTATTTAGGATTTATTGTATTGTAATCTAATGAATTAAAGAAAACCATTCCAGATACCAATCCAATAACAGCTAATACTGAACCGAATATTTGTAGGAATATAATTCAAGTTTTTGACATTGATATTGCAAAATTCATTGAACTTTGTTCTGGTGTTTGATAGCTGGATTTGATATCGTAGTTGTTCATAAAAATTTCTCCTTCTTATATATTTATATAATTTATATTACATTAAAAACTACAACAAAAGAATAGTAAATAGTTTCTAGAATATTAAACAAAAGAATAGTAAATAGTCCAATGAATAATATGATTTGTATCATTAGATTTTATTAAATATTCTTACCTTAAATAAAAAAACAGTAAAAACTGTTTTTCAACTAATGCATAATTTAGATTTCAAAATTAAGATTTTTTATTTAAAATAACTGGAATTATTAATGGATTTCTTCTCTTTTCTTTAAAAATATATGGACTTAATGAAGATTTTATTGCCTTTTTAATAGCTCCAAATGTTGGTTTGGGACTAGATAGAACTTCATTAACTGCATTTGTTACTATAGATATCGATTCACCAATAATTGATCCAGAATCTTTTACATAAAAACTACCTCTAGAAATAATTCTTGGTTGAGCAATTAAAGTATTTGTTTGAGAATCGATTGAAACAACAACAGCAATTAATCCATCTTTAGATAAAATATCTCTTTCTCTAATAACGTTGCTTGCTTGTCCTGTCATATCTTTTCCATCAACATAAACAGCATCAGCTTCTACACGTTTTCCAATTTGAGCTTTTCCTTGTAATAACTCTAATACATCTCCATTAGCCATTACAAATCCATTACCTTTTTCTAAGTTAACACTCTCACCTGTTTCAACGTGTTTTTTAAGCATTCTAAATTCACCGTGCATCGGCATAAAGTAATGAGGCCTTATTAAACTGAATAATAGTTTTTGTTCTTCTTGACTAGCGTGTCCTGAAGTATGTATTTTTAGACTTGGATTGTTTTCAATTACAATAGCTCCAATTCTTGTTAATTTATTTACAAGTTTTTCAACATCAGCTCTATTTCCAGGAATTGGTGATGATGAGAATATAACTGTATCACCAGGAATAATATTAATTGATAAATGTTTTCCACTAGCAATTCTTGAAAGAGCAGCCATAGGTTCACCTTGGCTTCCTGTTGTTAAAATCATAATTTGATTTGGTTTATATTTATCTATATCAGTTGATTTAATAAATTCTTTTTCACTAATTTTTAAGTGACCTAATTGTCTAATCATTTTAATGATTCTTTCAAATGATCTACCAAGAATAACAATTTTTCTACCATATTTATGAGCAGTTTCGATTATATGTTGAATTCTGTGAACGTTTGATGCAAATGTTGTTAAAAAAATTCTTCCTTTAGCTTGTAAAAATAATTTATCGATATTTTTTATAATATCTCTTTCACCTTGAGTATATCCTTCAACTTCAGCGTTAGTTGAATCAGCCATTAATAACTCTATCCCTTGTTCTCCCATTTCAGCTAATTTATTTAATTCAGCAAAATGTCCTAGTGGTGATCAGTCGAATTTATAATCTCCAGTTGAAAAAATATTTCCATTTGGAGTTTTAACTAAAATACCAAATGCATCAGGTATTGAGTGGTTTAAAGCAGCAAAACTAACTCTAATATTTTTTGTTGCTCATACATCATCAGCATCATATTCTTTAACAACTGTTTTATCTTGTAATTTATATTCTTTTAATCTATCTCTAATTAACATTGCAGCTAATTTTGGTGCATAAATAACTGGTATTTTTACTTGTTGAACTAAATAATGAATTCCCCCAATATGATCTTCATGACCGTGAGTTATAAATAACGCTTTTATTTTCTTTTCATTTTCTACTAAATATGAATAATCAGGAATAACTGCACTAACTCCTAATATGTAAGAATCAGGGAACTTAACTCCAGCATCAATCATAATTAATTCATCATCATATTCAATACAATAAGTATTTTTTCCAACTTCTTCTAATCCACCTAAAGCAAATACTTTAGTAGGAATATCAGTTTGTTGATATTTTCTGTCTATTTCTTTTTGTTTGAAAACATAAGGTTTAAATTCTTCTTCATCAATACTAATATTAATTTCATCACCATTATCATCAAAATCTTTTATGTTTTCTAAGTCTTGTGTTAAGTTAATGTCTTCTAATTTGTGACTTTTACTCATTTTAAATTCTTTCCTTTCATATTATAACTATCAGAATAAAATTAATTATTTGCATAAATTTATTATCTTTTTTTATTCTCAAGTGCGTACTAAAAAATGGTATATTCTTAACTAATTTATACCACATAAACAATAAAAACATAAAAACAATAACAAATAATTTAACAAATTTTTGGAAAATAATAGTGTAGTTATTATTGATAAAAAAGAGTGCGGTGATTATGATCAAATAATTCAAGCTTTAATATCTAAATAATTAATTGTTAAGTTTAAAATATGCATTTGATTTTTATTTCACTCATGATAGTATTTTAAAGTATCGCACTTATATAAAGAATGAAAGGTTACAGAAATGATAAATTTTTTAACTGTTTTAAAGTTTGTTACTTTATTATCAACAAATAATCAAAATAATAATTTAAATGATATTAATATTAATTATGATTTAAACAAATCTATTGATAATGATTTAAAAATAAACGATCATCAAAGTCACGTAATTTTAAATAATGAAATTATTCAATTAGGTTGAGAAAAAAATAGTAACGGAAATTATAGATTAAAACAAATTCCAACACATATTAAAAAAGTTCCAAACAAATTACCTGAACATATCACTGATATTTCTTATGCTTTTAAAAATAATACAAATCACACAATTTTAGGAATTGAAAAATGAGATACTTCAAAAGTAGTTAATATGAGTGGTGTATTTTATAATGCACAAAATTTTAATACTATTTTAAATTGAGATACATCAAGTGTAACTGATATGAGTTATATGTTTTATAATACTAAGAATTTTAACGCTCAATTAACTGATAAATTTGTTGCTAATAATGTAAAAAATATGCAATCTATGTTTGAAAATGCAGAAAGATTTAATCAACAATTAGATAAAAGTTTTATTACAAATAAAGAAGTTAATAGATCTAATATGTTTAAAAATGCCAAAAGATTTAATCAAGATTTATCACTTGGTGAATTTAAAGAAACAAATTTAAAAGAAACTGTATTTAAAAATACTGAAAGTTTAATAAAAGAAAATCAAGCATTATCATCAATTGATGATACAAGTTTAATTAATTTAAAAAATGAACTTATAAGTTTTTGAAATGAAAATATCAAAAATAAACAACTAAAAAATACTACATATGAAACTATTTTAGAATTATTAAAATTAAATGTTAAAGAAAAATTTAAAGATCTGAATTTAGAATTAACATCTATAAAAGATAATGTTAAAACTCTTGAAGATAATAAAAATCAAATAATATCTATTAAAGTTAATAAAAGATTTATTGTTGATTTAGAATTTGGAAATGTTTTAGAAAATGATCTAAATATTAAAACTGATATGAGTGAAATTTCATCAGATAATAATCCTGATTTTAATAAAATTTCAGAATCTCTTAATACTAATATCATTAAAAAATTTGTTTCAGAAAATAATTCTTTAGAATCAAAAGATGTTAATGATTATATGATAATGCATAGAGATTTTGCTAGTGCAATTATTAAACATAGAATATCTAATAAACTTTATGTTGTAACTTTTAAAATTAATGATCTTGATCTAATAAGAATGGTGTGAGCTAATAAACTTTATGGATCACGTTCTTTATTAAATGATCAAACACTAAATACAAATTTACAAGTAAGACACTTTGTTCAAATGTTTGATCAAAAATTAAAATGATATACTCCAAAAATGTATCATAACATTAAAATTGATGATTATTATAACCGTACAAATAAACCAAATGTTTATACAATTAAAGGAAAAAATATAATATATACTCATAAAACAAACTCTATTTTTAATTTATATTGTGATATTCAACAACAAAATAACTTTATTGAAACAATTTATATTGACACAAATGGTAAAGAAAGAAGAACCAGTGAAGATATGCACCAATCTAAATTTGATAATGTTAAAGTTATTAAAAGAATTGGTAATCGTTGAGATGATAATAAAAAAACGGTTGTAGCTTACAGATTACCTAAAAATGTTGAAGTTGTTCCTGAATATTTATTCCCTGAAATTGAAAGTTTACAACAATTATTCAAAGGATGTGTAAATTTTGATCAAGATATTTCAATGTGAGATACTAGATCAGTTTCAGAAATGACTTGAATGTTTAATGATGCTACAAAATTCAATAATGCAAGTAAACCTTTAAATTGAACTGTTTCTAATGTAAACAATATGGGATTAATGTTTGGAAATGCAGTTAATTTTAATGCTGATATTTCTAGCTGAAGAACTATTAATGTAACTAATTTTGGCGAAATGTTTAGAAATGCTAAAGTTTTTAATCAGAATATATCAAAATGAAATGTTAATAGAGCTAACAACTTTAATAATATGTTTAATCAAGCATCTGAATTTAATCAAAATTTAAGATCTTGAAATGTTAAAGAAAAAAGACATGATGGATTTGATTCAAATACTCCTGCTTGAAAAGAGTGAAATAGAGTAATACCCAGTTCATTAAAACAACTTCCAAATTTACCTCAAATAATGTATGGTATTAATCCAGAAAAATTACAAAGTCAAGTTAAATTTAAACTTGCTAAATTTTACAATATCGATGTAAACTCTTTAAAATTAGAAGCTAAACCTAATAATAAAATTTCAATCTCATTAAATAATAATAGTAGATATAATCAGTTAACTTCACCAATTGAAATTTCATATACTAGTAAAGAAAAATTAGATCAAGTAATTGAATTAAATACTAACATCGGATTTGTTAAAAATAACTCAACTCAAGCTATTATTGATCAACTTAAAAAAGTATTTAACATTTTAAAAGATGAAGAAATTAAAGTAGAAAATATAACTAATAATAGTGCAAAAATTAGAGTAATTAATTCAAAAGTATTTGATTCAAATCAACAAAATAATCAAACAACTATTAGATTCGATTTAATGAAAGACCTAAGTAATATTGAATTTAATACTAAAGAAATTGTGATTGAAACAAATGATGAAAAATTATTTATTAATGAGTTTATTAAAAGAAATCAAAAAGTTTTAAACGATAATAATATCGATCTACATTTCTTAAAATTTGAAAAGAAAGAAAATTTCTATGAAATAAGTATTGATAATGGAGAATATGCAAATAATCTTAAAGTTAACTATAAAGTTATTAAACCTATTTCTAAAATAAATGGATTAATTACTGATATTGGTAAGTTTAATACTCATAATAATTCTGAAATTATTAAAGAATTTATTAGATTAAATAATCAAAAACTTCCAGGAATCGATGCTAATGATCTTGAATTAGTTAAAGAAAATAATAAATGAAAAATTAGATTTAAACCAAATTCTAAAAACTTTTCAGGTGAAGTTAATGTTACTTTTACAATAAGAACTAATATTTCACAAAATACAGATACAAATGCTGGAGCGTTTGACGAGTTAGATCATAATAAAATTATTGATGCTTTTATAAGAATGAATCAACATAGATTAAACGGTTTAACTAAAGATAATTTTAAAATTGTATCTAAAAACAATAATTCAATCACTGTTGAAGTTCAAAATAACGATGATTTTTATGGACAAGTTACAATCACTTATTCAATTAGACAAAACGTTAACGATTTAACAATAAACACTCAAGCAGGAAAATTCAAAGAAGAAAATCATAATAAAATTATTAATGCATTTATTGAAAAAAATAAAGATCAACTACCTGGATTAAATAGAGAAAATTTCCATGTTATAAACAGAACTCACAATTCAATTCTAGTTAGAATTAAAAACGACGATCGTTTCATGGGAGATATTTTAATTAATTTTAAAACTAACCACACAGCAAGAATTGCTACTGGTTCAATAGTTGGTATTGTAAGTGCTTTATCTGTTGTTGCCGCAGTTGTTGTTTATATTTTAAAACGTAAGAAAAATAAAATTGAAAAGTAGAGAGTGCTCTACTTTTTTTAATGAACTAGAAAATTAAAATAAACTTTCTATAAAACCAAGTCAAATAAAATGAGATGATAAAATAATAATGATATGTTAGAAAACAAGGTGTTCTATGAAGATAAAAATTAGTAGTCTAACTCATAAAGGTAATTATAGGAAAAATAATCAAGACTATTTAGGATATTCTAAAAGCATTGACGGATGTTTTTTAGCGATTTTATGTGATGGTATGGGAGGTCATGCTAAAGGTGAAATTGCTTCAAAAACAGCTGTTGAGTCTTTTATTGAGCGTTTTGAAAAAACAACTTTTAATAATAAATCTGAACAAGAAATTAATCAATGATTTGATGATACTTTATCATATTCAATAGAAGCTATGAAAGTAGCTGCACAAGATTGTCCTAAAAAATCTGATATGGGAACTACTTTATCTGCAATAATATTTACTAATAATAAAGCTTATGTAATTAATATAGGTGATTCTAGAGTTTATAAATTTTCTGATAATCGTTTAAAACAAATAACAATAGATCAAAACTTAATGAATTCTAATTATGATCCAGAAAAAATAAAAGAACGTGCTCAAAAACTATATGGTTCAAGATTCAATGAAATGACTTATTGAAAAATTTTAACAAGTGCATTAGGACCAAATAAAAAAATGAAACCTGATAATTATGTGATTGATGAAATAAAAGGTGTGTATTGTTTAACATCTGATGGTGTTCATGATTATGTTGATTCTCAAACTTTTGTTGATTTTTTAGAAATAAGAAGTTCATTAAAAAGTAAAACTAAAAATATAGTTAAATTTGCAATGGGAAACTTATCAACTGACAATTTATCTATCATAATCATAGAGGTTAAATAGAATGAACAAAAATCAAATAAAACAAAATAATAAAATTGATAATGGAATTAATAATAATGAACTTATCGATCGATTAATTAATAAAAGATATAAAATATTAGAATTTATTAACGCAGGAGCTTTTGCTTCAGTTTTTAAAGCAATAGATTTAGATGCATCTTTTTTAGATAAAGAAGATGTATTTGTTGCTGTAAAAATAATGTTAAAAGGAAAAAGAAAAAACACTCAAGAAATTAACGATCGATTAAATTATGAAGTTAATACATTTGCTAAATTATCATTTAGTAAAAATGTTATTAATATGAAAGATGTTTTTGAATGAGATAAATACGTAATTGTTATGGAATTAGTAGAAGGAATTGATTTATCTAAAAAATTCTCAGTTTATAACAATATTCTTTCAACAAATGAGTTTATTTATTATTTTGAACAAATTGCTAAAGGATTAAAAGAAATTCACGATAGTAACATTATTCATAGAGATGTTAAACCTGCAAATATTTTAATTACTAAATATCAAAAAGCTAAAATATCAGATTTTGGTATTTCTAAAATTAAAAGTATTATTAATGAAACTAATGAAGCTAATTTTTCACCAGGAACTCCAAGATATACAGCTCCTGAACAATTTATTAATTTTGAATCTAAAAAAAATATTTATTCTTATGAATCAGATATTTATTCAGTTGGAGTTATGATGTATGAATTTATAACAGGAACAACTTTATTTTTAAATACTAATTATGGTAATTCAAATGTTAAAGAAAGAGATAAAGAAAACTTTAAAAAACATTTAGTTAAACAAGTTTTAAGACCTAGATATATTAATCCAGACATTCCTCAATCTATTGAAAACATTATTATGCATTGCTTAGCAAAAGAAGTAAAAAATAGATATAAAAACTTTGATGAACTTTTAAACGATCTACAAAAAGCAAAATTAGAATTAGATGTTAAAAAAGATTTTCCTGAAATGAATTGAGAAGCAGATAAGATTTCAAACATGAAACTTAACTATAATATTAGATATAAAAATTTTATTGAAGAATTTCCTTATAGATTTACTATTCCTACCTTGTTAATTGTTTTTGTATCTTTAATATTATTTATAGTAGTGATTATATTTAACCAATAGGATGGAGTTGTTTTAGTGAAAGGAATTATCATTAAAAAAGATAGTGTTGAAAGTTATGTTTTTTGTAATGAAAACAAACAAACTTATAAAGTTCATGCAAAAGGAAATGTTAAAAAAGAATTAAAACCTAAAATAGGTGATTTTGTTGATTTTGATATATTAGATGATGGTTATGGATATATTGTTAAAATTCATGAAAGAAAAAATGAATTACATAGACCAAAAATAGCTAATGTTGATCAAGTTTTAATAGTTACTGCTTTATATGAACCTTTATTTGCATCATTTTTATTAAATAAATATATTATGATGTTAGAAACCGAAAAGATTAAACCTATTTTAATTTTTACAAAAATAGATTTATTAAAACAAACTAAATATTATGATGAAGTTATTCATAAAATTAATTGATATGAAAAAATGGGATATGAAGTTTTAATAATTAATAATAAAGATTCAGATGAAGATAAGAAAAAAGTTTTAGATAGATTAAAAGTAATATTAGAAGACAAAATAAGTGTGTTTACAGGACAAACTGGAGCTGGAAAATCTACAACTTTAAATAACTTTCTATCAATTGAAAATCAAATTAAAACAAATGAGATTTCAAAAAACTTGAATCGTGGTAGACATACAACAACAAACATTCAACTATACTTTTTAGATAAAAATATTTTTATAGCTGACACACCTGGATTTTCAGCATTTGATTTAAATAATATTGATATAGAACATATTTTATATTCTTGAGAAACTTTTAGACCATATTTAAATAAATGTAAATTTATAGATTGTACTCATACTCATGAAACAAAATGTAGTGTTAAACAAGCAGTAGCAGAACACTTAGTTCCAACATTTATTTATAATGATTATGTAAAAGTCTTTGTTGAAATGAAAGAGAAAAAAGAAAGTAGGTATTAATATGAAAAAATTTATTATCGCTCCTTCTGTGTTGTCTGCAAACTTTATGAAATTACAACAAGAATTAGAATTATGTAAAAAAAATAATATCGAATGAATTCATTATGATGTTATGGATTTTGATTTTGTTCCTAACTTAACATTTGGATCAAAAATTTTACATGATATTAAGAAAAATATTGATATTAAAGTTGATGTTCATTTTATGGTTAAAGTTAAAACTTGTGAGTTTGAAGACTTTTTTAAAGATTATATTTCAGCAAAACCTGAAATGATGACAATGCATATTGAATCATTAGTTGATGACTTAACTGTTAATAAATTTATTGAATTATGTAAGAAAAATAATATTAAGCCTTCTATAGCAATTTCACCAAAAACTGAAGTTAATGTTATTTCAAAATATTTAGATAAATTAGATAACGTTTTAGTTATGAGTGTTGAACCTGGATTTGGTGGACAAAAATTTATTGAATCTAGTTTAGAAAAAATTAAAACATTATCTAAATTAAGAGATGAAAATAACTATAAATACACTATTGAAGTTGATGGTGGAATTAATGGTGAAACTTCAGTTTTAGTTAAACAAGCTGGAGTTGATATGATAGTTGCAGGAAGCTATTTATTTGAATCTTATGATTTTGAAAAAAGAGCAAAAGGATTAATTGATGAACTATAAAAACATATTAATAGTTACTAGCTCAACAAATATTGATCTAAATTCTTTTAATGACGATAACACTTACATTATTGGTGTTGAAAGAGGTTGTTTACATTTAATTGATAAAAATATTAGAATAGATTTAGCAATTGGTGATTTTGATAAAGTTGATTATGCTGAACTTAATGTTATAAAAGAATATGTAAATAAAATAGAAATTTGACCATCTGAAAAAGATTATTTTGATGGTGAGTTAGCGATTATTAAGGCTAGAGAAATTTCAAAAGAAGCTAAAATAATTTTTATAGCAAATGCAACAAGACGATATGAAAAGAACTTTTCAATATTTAGTTTAATTTTTAAATATGATATTAAATTCATTAATGATTATTCAATTATTTTCTTATTAAAAAGGGAGAAAATACTTTAGAATTTGATAGATTTCAAGATGTTACATATGTAAGTTTTATTTCAAAAGATGATACTAAAATCACAATCAAAGGCTTAAAATATGAAACAAATGAATTGCTATTAAAACCAATAGCTTCAAGCTGTCTTTCTAATGCATTTATACCTTATAAAGATGCAACAATCACAACTGATAACGATGTAATTTGTATAATGAGTAAATAAAAATGGATCTAATGAGATCCATTTTTTTCATTCATTTGTTTAGCTTCAATCAATTTAATTTTAACTATTTTAGTAATACCTTTTACTTGCATTGTTACACCAAATAATGCATCACAGTTTTCCATTGTTCCGTCACGGTGAGTAACAATAATAAACTGAGTTTTATTTGAGAAATGCTTAATAAATCTTGCAAATCTTTCAACGTTAGCTGGATCTAATGGAGCTTCTGCTTCATCTAAAATTACTAAAGGTAAAGGTCTTGCTTTTAAAATTGCAAATAACACTGATAAAGCAACTAAAGATTTTTCTCCACCACTTAATAAGTTAAGGTTAGTAATTTTCTTACCTGGAGGATTTACTTTAATATCAACACCAGTTTCTAAAATATTATCTGGATCAGTAAATATTAATTCAGCATGTCCTCCACCAAATAATCTAGCAAACACTTCTGGTAAAGCAGCATTTACATCATCAATGATTTTTTTGAATTGAGTTTCCATTGCAATATCGATATCTAAAATAATATCTTCAAGTTTTTGTTTTGCACTCTTAACATCGTTTAATTCTTTATCATAATAATCAAATCTTGATTTTTCTTGTTCATATTCAGCAATAGAATCTAAGTTAACATTACCAATATCACGAATTTCAGTAATTAATTCTTGAATTTGAGATCTAGCTAAATCTTCATCTTCAATTTCAGGAAGTTCCATTTCTAAAGCAGCATCAATTGAGATTTTATAACCATTCATTAAACGATCAGCCACTTTCATTTGTTTTTCTAATAAAACATTATATTCAGTTGATATGTCTGCTGCTCGATCTTTCAATTCAGATAATTCATCTCTTTTTTGAACGTTTACTTTAGTCATTTCTTTTTGTTTTTCACTTGTTTTAGATTTATTAGCAACAATAGAATTTATTTTGCTTTGTATTTCATCTCGTTTAGATTCTAATTCTACAATTTCTTTTGATAATCTTATAGATTCAGAATCATCTGAACTTTTTACAAAACCAGTTAATAGATCAACTCCAGATAATACTTCATATTCATCTGAAAGAGTAACTAGACTAGATTTGATGCTTGATATAGTTTGAGTTGAAATTCTAATAATAGAATTTAGGTTGTTAATTTCATCTCTTAAATTATCATTATTTGTTTTGTAGTCAGTAAGTTCTTTTGTTTTTTCAATTTCTTTTTCTTCAAGTGAGATTAATTTTTGTTTTAATTGTTCAAGATTGTTATTAGTATTATCATCTTGTTTTTCAAAAATGTTAACATTTTTTGTTGAACCACCAATAATTGCTCCGTTAGGTAAAATTCTTTGTCCATCTAATGAAACAATATTGTATCTAAATCCTATGTTTTTAGCTAAATTAACAGCATTATCATAAGTATCAACAACAATAATAGTAGCTAAAGCATAATCAATAGCAATTTTAATTTCACTTGAATGTTCTACTAGTTCATTAGCAAAACCGATAAATCCATTTGATTGTTCTATGATTTGTTTTTGAGCAGGCGAAATTGAATTAGCTGAAAGTGTGTTTAAAGGTAAGAATGTTACTCTGTTTAAATTATTTCTCTTTAAAAATTCAATTGCTTTTTTAACATCTTGATCAGTTTTCATTACAACTGAATTCATATGTCCAGATGCAGTTACTGAAATTGCTACTTGATAATCAGAATGAACTGTAATAAGTGATTTTAAAACTCCAACAACTCCACCGATTTGTTTTGAGTTATTAATGATTCCACTAACTCCATCATTAAAACGACTAAAAGAAGTTTTTTTGCTATGTTCTAAATTTTCAATGTGAAAACTAATTTTATTTATATTAGTTCTAATAGTTTCTATTTCACTGTAAATTTCATTATATTTAGATGAATAATAATCATATTTATCTTTTAATTCTAATAAATCATCACTAGCTTTTTGAACTTTTTCTTGTTCACTATTTAATAAAATAGTTTTTTCATCAAATTCTTTTTTAATTAAACTAGCCTTATATTCATCTTGATCTGAAGTATCGATATTTTGACTTTCTTTTAATTCAACTTCATTTTTTCTAATTTTTAATTCAGCTATTCTTTTTAAAATATTATTAAATTCAGTGTTTAATGATTGTAATTCATCATCAGCAGAAGTATTTTGATCTAAAATTAAATCAATTTCTTCTTGAGCCATATTAATATCGTTAGTTAATCTTTTAATTTGAATATCTAAAGAACGTTTTTCTTCTCTATATTGTTCTATTTTCTGCATAAATACTCTTAAATCTTTAGTAAGAATATATAGTTCAATATTTTCTAGTTGTTGAATCTTTTCTTGATATTTTTTAGCTTTTTTAGCTTGTCTTTCTAAATTAGGTAATCTTCTTGAAATTTCATTTGCAATATCTTCTAAACGGTTTAAGTTTTCAACGGTTCTTTCTAATTTTAAAAGAGTTTCTCTTTTTCTTTTTTTGTATTTACCAACTCCAGCAGCATCATCAAAAATTTCTCTTCTATATTCTGGTTTTGCTTCAGCAAAATTAGCAATAGTTCCTTGAGAAATAATTGCAATACTTGATCTAGTTAAACCTGTTTCTAAAGCTATATCTTGAACATCTCTTAGTTTAGATTTTTCACCGTTTATATAGAATTCACTTTCTCTAGTAGTACGATCAAATTTACGTCTTACTTCTACAATATCAGTTTTTATAGATGAAAAATGCTTATTTGTATTATCAAAAACTAAAGTAACTTCAGCAAAATTACTAGCAGGTTTATCACTACTTCCGCTGAAAACTACATCATCCATTTTAGATCCTCTTAAAGACTTAGTAGATTGTTCTCCTAATGCTCATCTTATAGCATCAGTAATATTTGATTTACCACTACCGTTAGGACCAACAACACCTATCATTTCGTAATTAAAATCCATGATAGTTAATTCAGCAAATGATTTGAATCCAGTAGCTCTAATTTGTTTTAAAAATAGCATGTAAAAACCCCTTTCATATTCACATATCTAAATTATATTATTTAAATTCAATATCAATTTAAGAAAAGAAAAAACTATTAATTATTTTTCTAATCTTGTTATTTTTTAGTAATTATTAGATTTTTTTCATTTTAGATAAACAATTTTCAGCTGCTTTTTGTTCAGCTTCTTGTTTTGATCAGCCCTCACCAACACCAAATTTTTGTCCATCTAAATTTACACTTACTGTATATAAGAATTTGTTTTGTTTTTGAAAGAATTCTTCATGTTCAACAACATATTTTAAATCACTTCTTTTTTCTGATTGTAATAATTGTTGAAGTTCAGATTTAAAATCTTTTATTTTATTTACAAACTCAGGTTTTTGAATATAAGCAAATAAGGTTTGTTCTAATCATGAAATTAATTTTTCTTCACCTTGATCTAAATAAATTGCAGCAGTTAATGCTTCAAAAACATCAGCTAGAATTGAAGGTTTTTCAAAACCTCTAGTTTTTAATTCTCCTTGACCAAGTCTTATTAATTGACCTAATTTAATATCTTTTGCAACTTCAGAAAGCGATTCTTCTCTTACTGATTTAGATCTTAATTTAGTCAATTCTCCTTCACTTAGTTTAGGACAATTAAAAAATAGAAATCTAGAAACATACATTTGTAATAACGCATCACCTAAAAACTCCATCCGTTGGTATGTGTATTTTAAACGGTGTTCATTTGAATATGAATTGTGAGTCAATGCTTCATCAAAAAGACGTGAATTATTAATTTCAATATTATATGTTTTTAAAAAATCTCTAATTGTTGGCATTTGATTTCAATCCACTTTCTATTTTATTTAAAACATCATTTTTAACTGCATTTAAAGTCATGTTTAAAGTAGCTTTAAATGATCTAACATCACTTGAACCGTGTGATTTGAAACAAATTCCATTAACACCTAATAAAATAGCTCCAGCATGATTTTTATAATCAAATTTCTTAGCAACATTTTTAAATGCTGGTTTTAAAATTAATGCAGCTAGTTTTTTTACAAATGAACTTGTGATTTCTTTTTTAATTTCTGTTAGTAAAGCTTTAGCAGCCCCTTCACTAGCTTTTAAAGCAATATTACCACTATATCCATCAGTAACAATAATATCAACATTACCAGTTAAAATATCACGTGCCTCAACATTTCCAATGAAGTTAAGTTCTTTTAATTCACTTAATCTAGTATATGTTTGTTTTTGTAATTCATTACCTTTACTTTTTTCAGTTCCAATATTTAATAATCCAATTGTAGGGTTTTGTTTTTTTAAAATTTCTTTAGCATAAATATTTCCCATAACAGCATAACCAATTAGATCTTCAACTTCATTTTCACTATTAGCACCAACATCTAATAATAAAGTTACACTATTTTTTGCATTAGGAATTGTTGGCATAAAACCAGGTCTTTTAACTTGATCGATCTCACCTAAAATAAAATGACTACCACCAATAAAAGCAGCTGAATTTCCACCAGTTAACATACCATCAACTTTTTTATCTCTAACTAGTTCTAAAGTTCTTACAATTGAAGAGTCTTTTTTTCTTCTAACATCTAAAATTGAACCGTTCATATCAATTACTTGACTTGTTGGTAATATTTCATATTTATTATTATCAATAGGAAATTCGGCTAGTGCTTGTTTTATTTCTGACTCATCACCAACTAATACTAAAAACAGATCATCATGTTGTTTAATAAATTCACTTACAGCTTGAACAGCTATTTTAGATCCTAAATCAGATCCCATTACATCGAAAGCTATTTTATACATATAATATTTCCCCTTTATTAAATATTATAAAACCCCTTAAGGGGTTTAGTGAGATTTTTGGTTTTTTATTATTCTATTGCTATTAAGAAACTGTAAACTTTTTGTCCACCTTCAATAATTTCATATTCAACGTTGTATTTTTCATCTAAGAATTTTCTTAATTGAGCAACATCTTTTTCTTCAGCTTCTTCACCTGTAAAAATGGTGATGATTTCAGTTTTGTTATTAATGTATTTAGAAAGTTGTTTTTCAAATACAGCTTTTATTGTTTTTTCTGAAGCAATAATTTTTCCATCAGCTAGAGCCATGAAATGATCTTTTTTAACTTCTACTCCATCAATTTTTGTATCTTTAACAGATTTAGTAATGTTAAATGATACTAAGTTTTTAAGTGATTTTAATAATTGTGAATTGTTTTTTGAAGGAGTCAGAGAAGGATCATAACTTAATGAACAAACCATACCTTGTTGAATTGTTCTTGTTTGAATTACATAAACTTTAGATTTCTTTTCTAGTTTTTCAGCTTGTTTTGCAGTTAGATACACGTTGCTATCATTTGGGAAAATAAATACTGTTTTAGCATCAACTTCTTGAATTGCTTGTAAGAAATCTTTTGTTGATGGATTCATTTTTGAACCTGCATCAATTGCTAGATCAATACCTAAATCTTTTTCAAAGTAAGATTTTAGTTTTTGAGAAGGCACAACTGAAACGATTGCAACATCATTAACAAGTTTTCTTTCAATTTTAATGTTTGAAGTTTCTTTTCAAGCTTTTTCTTTTCTTGATTTAAGTTGTTTATCAGCTTGCAAGTTCATATTTTCAATTTTTAGAGTTTTAAAATCTCCATATTGTTGTAAGAATAATAGAACTTGACCTGGTGATAAAGCATGAGTATGAACTTTTAAAATTTCTTCATCAATAACAACTACCATTGAAGTATTTCCATAAATTTGTAATTGATCTCTAATAGTTGATGGTTGAAGTTTATTAATTCATTCATTATTTAGTAAAACAATAGCTTCAGTACAATATCCGAACTCTTCTTCAGTTTCAAGATCAATATTTCCACCTTCATTAGTTTCTAATTTAGCTAATTTTTCAACAACTTTTTCATTTTCAAGATATTCTTGCATTCCTTGTAAGAATTTAACTAATCCGAATCCACCTGAATCAACAACACCAACTTCTTTTAAAACAGGTAATAAGTTAGGAGTGTTTTCTAAACTAGTATTAGCAATTTGAATAACTTGTTTTCAAAACTCTTTAACATCAGTTGAATCATCAATTTTCTTTATTTTTTCACTAGTTTCTCTTATAACAGTTAAAATTGTTCCTTCAATAGGTTTCATAACAGCTTTATAAGCAATCTCTGAAGCTTTACTAAAACCTTGTTTTCATTCAGCAACCGATAATTCTTTTGCATCACTCATTCCAAGTGAAAAACCTTTAATAATCTGACTAAAAATAACACCAGAGTTTCCTCTAGCTCCCATTATTAGTCCTCTTGCAAAAGTAGATAGATATTTACCTATAGTTGTATTGTTTAATTTGATTTCACTAACTTCAGCATAACCATTAGTAGCTGTTAAGTTCATATTAGTTCCAGTATCACCATCAGGAACAGGGAAAACATTTAATTTATCTATGTAAGGATAATGATTATATAAATTATTAACCCCACTTAAAATCATATTATTTAATATTTCTATATTCTGCATTTTTAATTCTCACCCTATACACTATAACATTAAATCATCAACAGCTACTGTTACTGTATGATTAACAAAGTTTTTAACATTTTTTTCTAGTTCATATTTAATACGAATTTGTATTTCAGTCATCACATCTAAAATGTTTACTCCATTAAGAAGAACAACGTGAATCTTAAACTGGTATATATCGTCTTTCATTTCGATTTCTATGGCTTTTGATATATCATTTGTAATTAAATCATCAGAACTATTAGAAGTATAGTTAGCAAGTGCTACTACTCCTGGGATTGTGATTACTGAATCATATATTGTTTTAATAATGAAAGGATCTATATTATTCATGATATCACCATACTTTCATTATTAAATTTTAACATAAAAAAATACTGTGAGATATCAATAAAAAATATTGTTCTGGAATATCAATAAAAAATATTGTTCTGGAATATCAATAAAAAATACTGTCTGGAACATTAAACAAAATACCGTCTTTATTATTAAATGAAAATTGGCTGTTTTTCATAAAATGAATATATTTTCATTATTTAGAATATTATCATATCTCATTTTATAATCAAAACTATATAGAAGAATTAGAGGTGAATCAAATGAAACTTAAAAGAAATCTATCGTTATTAGGAGTTTCCTTATTTGTTGTTCCTGTTGGATTACAAACTACAAATAATGTTTATACAAAAATCTTAAACAAAAATAATGATTTAAAAATTTTAAAAAATGCAAATGATGAAATAGATGAGGAATCAAAAGTTGTATATGACACATTCTCTGATGAAAAACAAAAAGAATATTTTAAAACTTCAGAAGACTTAAAATTTGATGATCTATATTCGGAATCAGAATATGATTATGATGATCAACAGATTAAAAAAAATTCAAACTATACTAATTTAATTAAATTCAACACAAATAATAACTATGAAATATCTAAAAAACAAGCTATTAAAGAAAATTATGAAAAAATTATTAGTGGTGAATTAAAAGTTTATGACATATTAAAGGATGTAAAAAATACACTTTTATCACATAAAAAAGAGTTTATTTCTTTTAAAAAAGAGTTTGATAAAAATCTAAAACTATATGAATTAAAACATACGTCAGAATCAGAAAATACATATAATAAAAATAAATTAAATTATACACAAGAAAATAAAAGTTTATCAACGTGATCTAGTTAAAAAAATAAAACTATTAGTAGAAATGACATTGAATCAGTACTGAAACTAGAAAAATTACCATCAAGGCTAGATGAATATATAGACCATAAAAAAGATTTATGAAAATTAAAATCGCAATAACCGCAGTTGCTTGAGCTACTGCAGCATATTATTCATTTGCTTGATGAATGGGTGGAGCTAACATTGGTTTTGTTGTAGCATCTACTAGTCAAGCAGTAGCACTTGCAAAATTGACAAATGAGACTAGAAATGAAATAAATTTCTTAACAGAAACAGTCGACAAAATAAAAAGAAAGCTAAAAAGACAGAATTCAGAGACATTATTTAAATTGATTAAAGATTTTTTAAAAAAAGAATTTAATAAAAATTTAAAGAATCTTATTGTAATGCATTTGGACTTATTTCTTAGTTATATAAGTAAAAAAATGGGACCAAAATATGATGTGTATGGTATGCTCAAGCAAATTGCTTCAACATATGCTGATATGGAATTTTTTTACCAAAATATTATGCAAATATACTTAATGAAGTACTTACGAAGATATTATTTGCTGCATCAGTTCTTACGATTAGTATTGCTATATTTTATTGCACATCATGAGCATCACCTGCTATCGTTAAAGTTATAAATTATATTTCAATCATCGAAAGAACTGGTGAATATTTACAATCATTAGCAAAATTAAAGTTAGAGAACTTAGTATAGAGAGAATTAAATATGATAAATAGTAATTTAGAAAGAAATTTTATAATATATCTAGTCGTATCTAATGTTTTTTTTATTCTTATTACAACATTATTTATAATATCTAATCGTTTTATGACCTATACTAGAAAGAAGTTTTTAAAAAAATATTTTCAAAAGTATATCGATGTAGAACTTCTAGATTCTACAAGATTAAAAAATATTTATGAAATTATTTTTTACTTTGTTATATACATATTTATGTTATTACAACCTTTTTCATTTTTAACAGCATTTTTTACAAGAGAGCAATATATAACATTTTTACAAAATTACTGATATATTTTAGTTTTAGCAATTCCAATGATAGTTTGGTTTTTAT
Organism: Mycoplasma cottewii; assembly: GCF_024918975.1. NCBI lineage: Bacteria > Bacillati > Mycoplasmatota > Mollicutes > Mycoplasmatales > Mycoplasmataceae > Mycoplasma > Mycoplasma cottewii. Next base: position 697,942 of record NZ_CP103424.1, read on the forward strand.
TATCAATTATTATATTCGCCATTAGTTTTATAAAACTTTGAAAAACTACTATAACTAGATTAGATATTAAAAAAGAAGTATGTATAAATCAAATTAAAAATATCATTAAAGATAATAAAAGTGTAACTAATTTTTATAAATTAGAAATTCTTTACAAGAATAAAAAGAGTTCTAGTATTTATATTAATTCTGGATTTGAAATGTGAGTAAGAGAATATGAAAAAAAACTTACTAGATCTGTTGTGTACTCAAAAATAAGTGGTAAAAGAACAGATGAAGATTTTTATGATATGATAGGTTCTCAGTTGTTTGAATTTATAGACTATTTCACAAGAAGAATTATATTTTTAAAAAATCGTAAATTAGTTAAATTTGAAAATTATTCTATATTAGTAAATGAGTCTAAACAAATCACATTTGATGAAATAGGTGAGTATTTAATAAATAATTATTTATATCACATTGACAAAAATATTAGAAAAATATTACCTGAACAAGAATAAAATCATTTGATATTATTATATAAAACACAAATAATTCATAAAAATATTTTTATAACTAAAAATATGATATTGTGCAACCGTAAAATTTAGGTATGTTAGCAAAAAGACCATTGCTGGTTAAATCCTAATTCCATTATATCACATTTCTTGAGTTATACACATTTTTTTAAAATTTGTTTCAACGTGTATCAGATACCGTTTAAAGTGTGCCCCTACGCGTGCGTGCACCCTTTAAAGGCAAGATAAGGTTTTGCTTCACCCCCTTACCGGGGGGCAAAACTTCAAAATTTCTATATTACATAGTAATATAGCACACTCAAAAAATAGTGAATCAGGTTGAAGCAATTTTGCTTCACCTTTTCATTTTTGCTTCAAATGTGCTTCACCACTAAAAATTATATATACTATGTATATATAAAAGTGTCTAAAAACTGCTTCAAAAATGCTTCACCCCTATTTTTTTATAGAAAAACGGTTGCTTGGTTTTTCAGTAAATTTTTAAAAATTACTTTCATTTTTATGTTTCTAAAACAGAACAAAGCTTGTCACTTTTTAATGTGTTTTTTGAAAGAATTGAACACAAAATGCTCAGTAAAGCTACTAAATTTTTTGTGATTTTCAAATAGTCATTTACTGTTGTTTATTATCATTTTATAGAAGCTTCTAGCGTTCAAAATTATGCTACTTGGTACGTTATTTTTCCGTGCTTCAGCTAGAAATTCAAAATAAATTTGCTTAAAAAATTCTTTATCTTTACTAAAAATTGCTTGCTCAAAAACATCTTTTCAAGGTAAATTAAACTCTTTATTTATTCAATTTTTGAAGTATTTTTTATTAGCTTGACTAGCAAATTTATTAGTTGAAAAAGCGGTATTTAATGATTTTTTAATATGAAAAAGATCTAAACAAAATTTCAATTCTAAATGTTCAGCTAGATTAGAAATTCATTTAGCACCGTCACCATTAACAATAATTTTTCACCTATTTTTAAAACTTTTTATAAAGTTTTTTATGTTTCAAAAAACATAATTTAAGTTATTAAATTCATTGTTTCTTTCATCTAAATTTTTAGTAAAAAAGATATTAATGACGTCATTAAGTTGTCTTTTGTCATCATCTAAAGTATGTAAAATTACTTCTCTAACTCTCATTTTTTTAAGATTTTCTTGTTGATGATTAATATAAAAATCGTCCATTTCTAAATAAATTTGTTCATTAGAATCAACTAATTTTTGATGAGTTTTAGTAAGTAATTTTTGATTATTTTCATAAATTATTTCTTCAATATTTGAAGTTTTTATATAGTGATTAATTAACTGTTTACTAGGTAAAAATTCTTTTAAAAATACAGGAGTATTAGTATTTTCAAGATAGCTTCTAACAGCATATTTTAAAACATCAATATCGTATTTTGAATGTTGTAGTTCTTCTAATTTAGAATGATGATAGTAACAAAATCTTTTAACTTTTTTAGTGATTTCATCGGTTGTTTCATACATTGTTAAGTTAAGTTCAAATATACCAGCAAATGTAATTCATTTTCTTTTACAACGTCTAAAAATACGTCAATTAGGATGAAGTTCTTTACGTATTTTTTCTCTAAATTCTTGTTCAAGTTGATTAATCTCATTTGCTTTTTGTTGGTATAATTCACTTAAAAAAGTTAAGTTATTATCAAATAGATTTTGATTAAATTTCATAATTTCTCCTTATAAAAAAAGAGTACATTAGTACTCTTAAGTGCTCAATCAAGCTTTTAAAACAATAAAAATTACAACAAGTGCTAAAGCAATAAATGCAAGTATTTTAACAGTTTCGAAATGAATAATTATGAAAGCGATAATACCACCTAGTACAGTTAAAATTAAAAGTAAAGGGATAATTCAAATTAAATTATCACCAATTGCTTCTGCAATAAGTCACTTTAAAAAGGTAAAAGGATATCAGAAGAATAAGAACAAAAAAGTTTTGAATTTTGTTCATCGTGTTCAATTGTAGTTAGAATCTTCTTTTCTAAGTTTATAAAGTTGATAGTTTTTAGAATAACCTTTTTTATCAAACAAATAATTACTTCAACTCATAACTATCACCCCTAATACAATATTTCTTTTTCTCTTAATTCATTAATTAAATTATTTATTGGATTACCATTTTTAATTAAACTGTTAAGTTTATCGTTTTCTTTAATTCATTTAGTTTTTTCTCAACTATTTAGTCTTTTATCATCAATAGCTAAGTTAATTTTAACTATACCAGTTTTAGTGTTTTTTTGTAAAATTGATTTTTCTATTGCGTTATTTTGAACTACAATTGTATTTAAAACTAAGTCTTTAAATAAGAAGTTATCATCACTTAATAAGCTTACAATTTCTTTAGATAAAGCGTTATTTTTAACCTTATTTATCAAAATAGCTTTTAATGCATTAGGTATATTAGAAAAAGTATCGCTCATATACCTTTTTTCTCAGATTTTTAAGTTTTTAATAGCACCAGTTAAAGAAAAAGGATCAGGGTTAACAACTTGTATAACACCACCACGAAATGCACAAGCTACATAAACATTTTCAGCAATTGGATCAAAACTAGGATTTATATCAATAATAATGTGATCGTATGAAGAAAGTAATTCTTGTTCTTCACCAATTTTAATTAGATTAGTAATTAATCTTTTTTCTCTATTAACTTCTAAAACTAATTGTCTATTTTGTTTTTCTAAAATTGGAGTTGACGGAATAAAATCAATGTTTTCAATAAAGCTTTTTACAATAGTTTTTTTCAAGTCCTGTTTAGTAACGTCATCTAAAAGTCACTTTTCAGTACCTTGAACATCTTTTGTCTGACTAACAGATTCTCTTAAAGTTTGAGTTATTGAACCTTGCGGATCAAAGTCCATAACAAGAATCTTTTTACCTTGTTTAGCTAAAGCTCCAGCTACATTTAAATTAAGTGTAGTTTTTCCAACTCCACCTTTAAGTCCACCAAAACTAATTACATTAACATTTTTCATATATTTAGATACCTTTCTCAATAAAATTATATAGTTTTTATATACTTATAATATATTTTTAATATCTTTTATAATTATATTATATATAAAATTAAATTATTTACTATATTTTTAATATAGTTTATATATATTATATCTATATAGAAACTAAATATAAATAAAATAAAAAAGGTATTTTCATACCTTAATTTTGAAATACTTAAATTTAAACGACTATCATAAAAATCAACATAATAATTCCAAGTAAACCTAAAACTATATACAAACCAATTGGTTCATTTTGTAATCCATTTTCTCCAGGTAAGTGTTTTTCTTTGTTTTTTAAGATTACTTTATTTTTTCTTTTTTTGAATTTATTTTTTGCTAATTGGTAATTATGTTTATGTTGTTTAAATTCATCTCTTGTCGTAGCTTTAATTACAATCATTCCAAAAAACACCAAAATGAGTTCAAATATAGAAATTATAATAATAAAAATTCAAACCCCTTTTTTGTTGGTTGGATTATCTTTAAGAAGAGTTACAAAAACAGCACAATTAGTAAGAATAATTAAGAAGATATAAAATAAAATTGGGAGAAAATAGAATATAAAAATAAAGCGGTAGTAAGCAAATATTGCCGAATTTAAGTTATTTTTCTTATTTTCCATAAATAAAACCCTGTTCGTTATCAATTTTATTTTGTAGTGAGTAAAGTCCTTCGATAAATATATCAGTTAAACTTGGAGCTTTACCGCGTTTTTGAACATAATCATTAACTAATTTTTGATGAAGTTCTAGAACTCTTTCATTCATATATATTGTTTTTATTTTATATTTAACTGCTACAGGTTTATTTGAAAACAAGTCTTGTTCGATTTGAACATTTTTTGAAATTGAAGTTTTGTTTATAAAATCTCTAGCAGGATCGTTTTTCTTATTTCTAGTTGCAGTTTTCTTAGCTACTTTTTCTTCTAACTCCATACCAAAATCATCTTCTATACTATTTGAAATAGTTCTATTAAAATTTTCCATAAATGCTCCTATCTAATATTATAAATATTTATTTATAATATATTTTTAATATCTTTTATAATTATATTATATATAAAATTAAATTATTTACTATATTTTTAATATAGTTTATATATATTATATCTATATAGAAACTAAATATAAATAAAATAAAAATATACACAATACCTTTAAACAATAATTAAAAGCTTTTGAAGATATTTGATTAAATATCAAATAACTAGTTTATCTTTTGAATTTAACAAAAAAATCGTTGAATATACAACGATTATATTATTTATTGAGTTTTTTACTAAATAATTATTTTTGTTGAGATATGAAGCTATTAATAGCATTTAAACGCATTTTAATAACTTTACATTGTAAGCTTAAGCGATTGTGTAGGTTTTGGTGTGTAAGTTTCATCATCTTCATTATCTAGATGATGATTTTGAGATTCTTGTTGATTATTATTTTTAGGTTGTTCAGGGGTTTTTAATAGTTCTAATAACTCTTCAATTTCTTGTTGTTCTTTTTCTTCTGCTTCTTTTTGTCTTTCATCATATTTTTCTTGTTCAAGTTGAAGCTTTCTTTCTCATTCTTTATTGAAATCATCAATAAATTTTTTAGTATCTCAAATAGAATTTGCTGTCAATTCATCAAATTTACTATTCTTTTTATAATAAGCTTCACTCAACTCATCTTGTGCTCCATATTTTGAAACATAAAAGCACTCTTTAACAACTTCATAAAAATGATCAGGTTTATCAAGTATTAATTCAGGTATTATATGAGTTTCGTTTATTAAATGATTATAACCTACAATTATCATCTCAACTTCTTGTCTATTTCGATTAGCTATTTCATCTGTTTTAAAAATAGGTTCTTTATTTTCAAAATCAAAATAATCAAATTCAGAAATAGAAAGATCATCTTTATGTTTGAATAAATGTTTCATAATCTTATTATAAGTATCAGGATCAGTTTGGAAATCATTGCGTTCATCATCTAAAATATATAAACTTTCAAAAAGTTTTCTCTCCATAACATTTATAACTGAACAATTTACCGATATTGTTCTATCATCTTTTCCATATAAATCTGTTTCAAGAGTTAGATTTTGTGGATCGGTAGAAGTTTTACGTTTATTTTTAACTTTAACAGTTTTAGTTGCTAAATAATATACCTTATCATCACTAAAAAATACAATAAAAGGTCTATGAATACCATTTCCCATTATTATTGAACCATCTTTGTTTCTAGCTATCGGTATTTTATTATTTTTATATCGTTGTTTATAAATTTTACCTATTATTAATTTTTGTTTCATATATTATCACCGAGATTATTATAATATAAAAAAAATAAGCTTATTTCTAAGCTTAATTTCTAGTCCTACATTTACGTTTAGCTTTCCACCGGAAAGCAGGGCTGGCTAAGACTAAACCGCCGATAGGTAAATATTTATAAAAAATATTTACATTATTAATATATCACAACCCTCTAATATTTGCAATATATTTAATCTGGAATATTTGCAATATATTTAAAGATAAAACTAAGTAATTTTTTTCTTAAACTTACGTACATAAATAAATCAACTAAATAGTCCGATACCAGTTAAACTTAAAATAGCTAAAGGAACAAGAATTAATAATCTTCTTCTTAGAACTATTCTGTTAGCTTCTTCACTACTATCGTTATCATCAATAGGTTTATCAGTATCATCAATTGGATCAAGTGACTTATTAGTATTATTAATTTTAATTACACTTATATTTTTAGTAACTCCATTAATTGGATAAAGCTTAAGTGTATTAGTATTAGCTAAGTCATTTTTTTGAATTAATTGTCTTACAATAGCATTTAATTCATCAAAATTAATTGAATAATGTTTTTTATATTCCAATTGGTAATTCTTAGCTAATTGACTTTTAATTTCATTAATAATTTTTTGTCTTAACTGTGAAGCAACGTGATCAGTAAAGCTTAATTCTAATTTAACAATACTTAAATCATATAATATAGCTTTATCAGGATTGTTTTCATCTCCAGGTTTGTAGTTAGGATCGTTATCATCTACTACAAAATTAGCATTATTAGTTACTTTAACAGTAGTTGAATTTAAAATTCTATGATTATTTAAACCTGTAATGTTAAACACAAAGTGACTGCCCTTACCTAAACTTAATAATTGTATTCCTTGATTAAAATTAGTTATTTGTAGATCTTTATCAATTACAAGTCCGTCTTGACTAAATTGTTTGTTAATTTCAGAAATTATTTTCTTTTTCAATTCAGTTAGCTTGTTTTCATTAATTTCAAAATCTTTTAGTTGTTTTTTAGATAAATCATAATCTTTATCTAACTCTCTATTAATTGTATTAGCTACAGCAATAGTAGCATTACCGAATTTAGGAGCAATAGCTTCTAAAATCAATGTTTCATACCTAATAGGATTAGTTTCAGAAATGCTAGTTTGTGGATGTTTTAATTTCTCAACAACTATATCTAGATTTCTAATTCTATAATCTCTATCTAATGTTAAGTTAGGTAAAGCTTGTTTAACTTTATTGATAATAAAGTGTTTAGCTTTATCAGATTCTTTAATACCACCTAAGTTGATATTTTCAAAAATAACATTAGAAAAGATGTTTTCTTCAAGCTTAGCTTCTTCATTAGTTTTAAATCTATCTACAATTAATGAAAAACTTTCGCTAGGTTCAATAGTATGAGTATTTTTATACTCATCTTTTAAATTAGCTTTAACAATCAATCTATTAGTTAAATTACTAAAAGTTGTTGAAATTTCTAGTTTATTTAAATCATCTTGACTATTTTTAAATAGCTTATCATTATTTAAATTAGCAATAAATTTTTCTTTTTTACTATTTCTAGCTACGTTGAAAATATATTCAGAATCTAAGTTTAAATTAATAGTATGTTTTTTATCAGATGGATTATGATTATAATCATTACCATTAGGTTGATTATCATTAGATGAATTATCAACGTCTTTAAACTTAATTAAAACTAGATACTTATTAGGAATTAAATTATATTTAATTTCACTAGTTTTTAAGTTGAAATAAGCATAAACTCCAGTTTTAGAGTCATTTATTTCAAGTTTTGAAATACCGACTAATTTCTTATGTTTAAATTCATCTAAATATTTATCTTCAAAAGCTTTTATGTTGTTTACATATTTTCTTTTGAATTCATCAACAGTTAGTTCTTCATTAAAAGGTTTAAACTTAGGAACTATATTGATATAAGTTTCTCATTCATTTTTAAATCATAAGTCATTCATATATTGTTTATAGTATTCCATAGCTTCTTCATATCTTAAGTTAAGAATTTTATCTTCTTTTAAGTCTTGATGTAATAAGTAATTTCTAAATGTTTTACCTTGTTGAGTTTGTCACAACGGTTTAATGGTGTTCAGTGACTTAGTCATATAATCAGTAAAATAACCGTTAGGAATTTTTTCTTCATTAGAATCAAGAATATAAACAATTTTGAAATTAGTAATTGATTTTTCAACTTCGCTAGTAAATAATCAAACTCCGCTAGTTGAATAGTAACTATCAGCAGTTGTAACTTTATCTAAATCTTCAATTAATTTATCTTTTTCAATTTCAATAAATTGTCCTTGTTCGTTAAGTTTATGAACACGATAACCTTTAATACCGTCAGAAACTTCTTTTAATGCACCTTTATTAATAACAACTGCTTCAGCAATTACTCCACGATCAATATCATTCTCATTTTCGTGTGGAGCAAATAATGTTTTAGAACCAGGTGGAAGATGAGTTATATTCCAATATTCTTGACCAGTTGGTGGTAAATGTTTAGTTCACGCAGGAAGAGTGTTGAAATCAAATCAAACTAGTTCTTTTTTAGTACCAGTTTTAGGATCTATTTTAGGATCGTATTTAGGATTTTTGATCGGATTACCGTCTTCATCTCTTTTGATTTCACCTTTTGAATTTTTCTCATATTCTTCAATAAGTGTTTTTTGGTGTGGAGTATTTTCCGGATCTCAAGCGAATCACTTAAAGTCCATTTCGCTTGTTCGTGATTCAATAACTAAAGTTTTAACTCAAGTAAACTCAACTTCTTTATTACCTGTACCACGTTCATATTTAGTAATTTCAATTTTGTATTCATTTTTAGCGTGTGAGTTTTCTTTAGTTTTTTCTTCTTTTTCTTCTTTAGGTTTATAACCGTAATCAAACTCTCTTTCATTATCTTTAGAATCACGACGTCGATCAGTTAAAGTAGTTTCGAATCGTTGATTCAAAACATCAATTTTTTTACCATTGATTTTAATTACTTCAGTTTCTTCTTTTAAAGCATTAAAACTTAAATTTAAAGGAGTATGAGCAATTCAACGTCCAGCATTTCTATTTTTACCTTTATCGACTATTTTAACAGTTGGATCTTGAACTAATTTATCATCAACTAGTTGAGTTGTGTTTTTTTCAAAATCAAGTCATTTACCTAAATTAATAGTTAGTCTTTTTTCGAATTCTTGATTCTTGAACCTATCAGTAACCTTAAAATCAATTTTTACATTTTCAGCTAGTTTTTCTTTAAATTCATTATCTTTTGATAAATATAAATCAATTGTATCTTGACTAGTTATTGCGTAACTTAATTTTAAAGGATTATTTTTAAGTTCATCATTACCATTTAATTCATTAATACGTTTATCTAAAAAGTCTTTATTAGAATTGAATTTCTTTTGTTTTTGTTCTTCACTTAGAGTAGTTTTTAAATTACCACCGGTATCAGAATCAATAGTTAAAAACGAACTATTAGCTAGAATTTGATTTTTTCATTGATTTCAAGGATTTTGATATTTTCTTCTTTCATCAGTTTTAACAATTTCAGATCTTAGTTTAGCATTAATGCGAATTTTTGTTAAAGTGTCGTCATTATTAATTATTTTTTTTAATCTGTCTCTATCAGGATGACGTCACATAGGAAATGATGGTGTTACTTCTCTTAATACTGAGTAATTACCAAGAATTAATTTTATTTGCATTTCGTATACGTGATTTTTATTAAACTTATTTTTTAGATGATTTTCAATTATATTTTTAATAGTTTCGAAATGAGCAGGCGAAGCATTTTTAATATTATTTAATGCATCAAAATAATTCTTAGTATTAATTTCCTTGGTAAATCCAGAAAACTCTCTTTCAAAGTTGCTAATAGAATTAGTTTTATCTCAAGAATAATTTTCTAAAGAGAGTTCATTATAGAAATTAGAAGCATCAGATAAAAAACTTGGTGAAAAAGTAAACATTCGAATTCCATTATCTATAATAATTTCAGTTTTGAATTCTTTTTCTTCAAAGACTGTTTCAGTTTGTAAATACTTACTAGGAAAATCAAAATATCTAGTTGATAAAGAACTACTAAAATTCATTTTTAATACGGTATTAGCACTAATTAGTGGACTAGCTAACGTAAATATTGATAGTAATAATAAAAGTTTTTTCATACTAAACCAACTCATTTATATCAATTTCATCAAGATTAACATAAGGATTATATTCAACTTCTTGATGAGTTAATGTAGTTATCTCAGCATCTCAATCAGTGTTGTCTTTTTTAAATAACTTATCAACTTGTTTTTGTTTATCTTTTACGTTAGCTACTTTTTCATTGATTTTTTCAACTTTAGTTGAAGTTTTTGATTCTAATGAAGTTCTTATGTTTTCAAAATAAGTGGACTCAGCTAATTGATTATTAGTTAGGTTTTTTAACTCATTTCGTTTATCGTCAAACAATTCGTTTAAAATTACATCAAGTTTTTTATTTGCAACAATTTCTTCAACTCTATTTTTTAATAATTCTCTTATGATATTTGCAGAAAACGGAGCTAAAGAAGAATACATTACTTTTCTCATTTGATAGAATAAGTCTTGTCTAACTTCGTTAAATACACGACTTTTATCTTTTTCTAATAAATATTGTTTAACAATATCACTAATTGCATTACTTACACTTTCTCCGCTATTAGCTAATTCTTTTTTTCATTTTTCAAATCTTAAAATATCATCAGTTTCATATAATCGAAAAGTTACTATTAATGATTTATTTTTATTTTTATTTTCCATAATTCTCATTCCTATCTATTTTTTTCCAATTTCTCCTTTATCGAAAAATAATTTTTTTTCAAAGTCGTTATAATGAATATTCATTTTAATTTTTGAATATGTATGTAAACTAAAAAGTAATTTTCCAATTTCACTATCAGATAAGTGAGTTCGTTGAGTTTTATTTAAACCACCGCTATGTTTGAACATTTCATTAACTGCGTCTAAATCTTTTTGTTTTAAACCAAAGAATTTTGAATATTGACAGTTTTGTAAAATAGCTTCCGCTTTTTTAGTAATCATTGATGAACCTAAGAAGTCAGACGGATTTTGAGTGCATAAAATCATTCCGGAATTAAATTTTCTAACAGTTTTAGTCATTGTGTAGACAAAATCTAAAGTATCAGTATTTTGTGGATCGATATACATATGTAACTCATCAATCACTAAACAAGTATTAGTTTCAGGTTCAGCAATTGCGTTATTAAAGATTTTATTTTGAATAAAACTTAATAACACAAATAAACCTACATTACCATTAGCTTTTCCAGCTCCAAATAGTTTTTGAGTGTTAAAGATAATAAAATCATTGCTTAGATCGATATTAGTTTGTCCATTATAAATATGTTGGTATTTACCTTTATATTCAAAGTTGTAACTTAATCTATCAATAATATTAGCTAATGATAATCGTTTTCTTTCTTTTTCGAATTCATCAACAAATTTATAGCTTCTCATAAACTTAATTAAATCACTCATTATAGGATAGTTGAACTTACTTAGTCCGGCATAGCTTCTCACTCTATATAAACCTTTTTGTTTATATAAATCTCTTACAAATTCCATAACTAATACTAATTTATCTTGATCTCAGTCAGGATTAATTAATTTAAAGAATGTTTCTAATCATTCTAAATGCTTATTAATTACTAAATCAACATTTAACTCTTCTTCATCTACTAGTTGAATTTGAACTTGTAAAGGATTAATCACAGTTCCATAACCACTACCTAAATCTATAATTGAAGCACCAAATTTACGCCCTAGTTTAGAATATTCGTTTTGTGGATCAATAACATAAACTTTATTGTTTTGTGCTAAGTTAGCAATTATCGCTTTCTTAACGTCAGTTGATTTTCCTTTACCACTACTTCCAACAGTAAACATATTGTAATTTACACGTCTTGAATTATTTTTATAGAATTGATCGAAAATGATAGGTTCACCTGTTGAAGTAGTTTTACCTAAAAGTAACATATTTCCGTCATTACTCATTTCATTTTCAAAAGGTCAAGAATGAGCAACATTATAACTGCTCATTGCTATGTTTTCTTTTAAGTTGTTAGTAGTGATTAAACAAGATTGAGCAAGTGCTTCAAATTGTTTAAAAGGAACGGGATTAATGTTTATTTTGATTCTTTTAGCGTTAGCAAAATTTTCAGCTTCAAGTTTTCTAAGTTCATCTAAACTATCAGCAGTATTAATAATCATTAAACTTGAATCAGTTAAAACGTTTTTATCAATTTGTAATTGATTTTGTAAATATTCCAAAGCTTCAAGTTGTAAAGCAGAAGATTGTTGATAATAGTTGGATTTTATCATTGTAGAATTATCAACCATTTTCTTTCCTGTACTATCTAATAGACTAGCTTGAATAGCTTCAGTAAAAATACTTAAATTTCAAACTATTGTTGAATCTGAATTAAATATTTCAATTGCTCAAGCTTCAGGCAAAACTAAAGGTAATTCACTAATTGTATGAATTGAACAGTACTTGTTATCTCTAATAAAGTAATTACTTTTAAAAATAAGTTGCTCGTTACTAATTAATTCATCTAAACTAATTCTTTTTTCTTTATTAGTCTTTTTAATTATTTTTCCAGATTTTTTAAAAATATTTTTTAATTGTCTTTTATAAAATTGAGTTATAGTTTCATCTAGATGATTTTGTTGAGATTTTATCATTGATTGGCGTTGATTTTCATTTTGTTGAATTAAATATAACTTAGCTAATTCTTCATCAACCTGTTTATCATTTAATGAACCTAAGAATTTAATTAAATCAACTCCTTGAACTAAATCGTATTCAATTTCCATTGAGTTAAATGTATTAATTGTTTCATTAATAGTTTGCTTTAATTCGGAAATATTTTTACCATATAAAACAACATAGTAAATATCAACCAATAGATTTGTATCTAAAGTACTAAAGTCTTCAACGACTTCTTCATAATATGAAACATAGTTATTTCATACTTCTTCATTAAATTCTTTCTTTTTTAAAGACTTAAGTTTTTTGTTCATATTTTCTTTAATATTTAGATAGTTTTTTGAATAATCAATTAATTCTTTTTTTCTAATAAAACTAATATGAAAAGCAGTTGAATCTAATAAATCGGTAAATTTAGCTAAAAATGAATTTCTATCTTCTTCATCTTCATTTCAAGGACTTTTACTTTGAAATTTTAAGACGGCTAAATATTTACTACCAGCTTTACTTTGTTTAGTTTTTATAAAACTTTCTTCTAAGATACTGTCATAAGGTACTAGGTACTTAGGACTTGTTTTTTTGTTATTGTATTTTTTAACACTAAATCAGAATTTAATCATTCTAACAATTAAAATATAAACTCTACAACTATATTTAGATGAATATACCAAAAATATTGAAAGAACTAGAAATACACCAAAAGTTAGTAATAGTTTATAACCTTGATTAATGTGTTCAGGTAGTGATGAAAAACCTATTAGCATTGAAAGAATAACAATTGCAGCAAAAATACAAAAATCAAGTCAAGAAAAATTCTTTCAAAATATATTTTGAGTTTTACTTATATTTTTAGGTTGCAACATATTTTAATTTCCTTTCTATTTATAATTTTGATTATTTACCTATTCGTTTATTTCTATTTCTATCTTCTTTGTTAAATTTAGGATCAACTTGTCTTGTATTAGTTGCTTCTTTAACTCGTTTATTTCCACCATATCTATTTAAAGCGGTTGTAGAAAAAGTAGGTAAACCTTTTGTTTTATTATCAAGAACGCTTTCAAGATGAGCAAATCTTGCTTTATGTTTTTCTAATTTCTTATATTGATCAGAAGATAAATCTCTATTTTTCTTAACTAATTTTTCTTGTTTTTTCATAAGTCTTGAAGTTCTAAAACCAGCTCAACTTTGTTCTAAAGCTAATACAGGAGAAGGTGCTCAAAAATCACTACCGCTTTTTCCTAAGTTTTGTTCTTTAGCTTGTTGTCGATCTTCTTCAGAGTATAAATCTTTATTTTTCTTGTGAGTAATCATTGCGTTATGTTGGTAATTTTGTTGCATTTCTTTTCTTTCTTGTTTTGCGTCAGCTAAGGACATTTTGCTTTCATTATGTTCCCTTTTTGCGTCAGCAATTGTATCTTTATATTCAGATCTAGAAATTTGTCCTGATCTGTATTTTTTCTTAGCGTGTTGTATTTTATCGTTTCTTCTATTTCTAGAAAAACCTTTAACACCCATTGACGCATTACCCATTCTTGAAGCAATTGCAGCAACCGCACCAACTCCACCTGCTAAGGCCATACCAGTTTTCATTAAGTTTTTAGTTTCTCCTATTGTTTCTCTAACGCTAGCAGATTCACCTATATATGCAGTTGCTTCACTAGTAATACCATTTACTGCTATTGCTCCACCTGCAACAATTGCTAGAATTAAAAGAATTTTTGCAAAGAAATTAACTTCACCTAAAATACCTACTCATCTAGTAGAACGGATAATGAATACAGAATATAATTGCAACCCTATAATCATTCCTCCAATAGCTAGTGATTTTGCAGCATAACTTTCAATTCAAGTTTTCAATCTTTTTCCATTATCACTAACACTAGCAGCACAAATAAACGGACTTATTATAAATAAGAAAAATTGTTGATAGATTTTTTGAACTAAAGTTAATGCACCAAGTATAAAAGGAATCAAAGTCATAATTGTTGTAAGACCACCTAAAATGATTAGTAAAATACCTTCTCCAGTCTCAAGTTTGTCAAAAACATCTTGATCAAAACTGAAATTGTTATTTGCAATTTTATTTCAGTCAGTTGCTTTGATTTTCTCATTCTCTGGATTTTTTAAAGACATAAAGATAGTTTTTGAAATATCGTCGCTATTATTACCAAGTAATAACGAAAGAATAACATTGAAGATAATTTTACCTAGAAATAAAAGAATCGGTATTGCAATTATTCATAAAGTTCCAGTAAGTGAGTTTTTCATTGCAATTGATAAAGCGTTTTCTTCACCTTGTTTTTGAAAGTGAATTCTAATACCACTCGTAATAAATAAAATTGCAAAAACAAGAATTGAAATAATTGCTAATCTTAAGAACATAAATGGTAGATTTGCTTCAGAGAATTTTTGTCCGAATCTAACACCAAACATTAGATATTGCGGAAGTTCTAAAGCTATTAATTGAAATAAATAAATAATAGCTTCTAAAAGTTTTAAAGGTAATTTAACCAGAGGTATATAACCTGCATTAAATGCAGCCCATCAAACTCAACTAAACATAAATGTTTTTTCTCCTTTTAATTAGTTGGTAATAATCCACTGGCAGCGATAGCTTGAATAATACCAAGAACTGAAGCAGTTATAGCCCAAGCACCTAGTAGAACTAATATGAAACACCCAGAAAGTTTAACTTTTTTAAATTCATCTTGACGTTCTTGTTCAGTATTTGCTTTAGAAGCTTTTCAAAATGCATAAACTGCTAATATTATTGTTACTAAAACAGCTAAGCCAGATAAAGCACCAAATGCAATTGCAACATATTTTTGAATTAAAAGAGCAATATCTGCTAATGCTTTTCCAGCTTGATCTACTTTGTCAGCTCCAGGTGGAGTTGCGTTCATTAGAACGATATTTTTTAATGTATATAACATATTTTGTTTTCTCCTTTTAATAAAATTTATTTTTTTAAATAAGATAAGCTCCTACCATTATAAGAACTAATCATACACTTAGAACCAAGATAGCTAAAGTTGTTATTCAAGGCCATTTAAAGGCTGCTCTAGCTTTAGCTCTTGTAAGTTTATTTTTGCTAAAACATTCTTTATATTCAGTTAATAGCAATACTAAGCTTAGAATTGCTATAAGTGATGAGAATATGATTGTAATCATTACAAAACCTAATTCCATTGAATCGCTTCCTTTCTAAAAATAAAAAAAGCAAATACTAACTTACTTTTTATAAGTCGGTATTTGCTTAGTTTAATTTATCGGTTAAGAGTATTTATTTATTTTGTTGTTTAGCTAATTCTTCTTGTTCTTCTAGTCAAGCTTGAAGATCTTCTTCGAACCCGTCATAATTGTCAGGAACTATTCTTGTTCCAGGAATATATTCAGGCGAATTACGATATTCTTCATCAGCAGCAAGTCAGAATTGTTTATCAAATTCATCACAATTTTCATAAAAGTCTTTAGATGAATCTCAGCTTCTTATTTTACTCATAAAATCATCTCCTATTCATCGATTTTATTGAATTTTCAATTAAATTGAGTTTTGTAGTAGTTAACAAAGTTGTTGAATCTAGTTTCAGCTAGTTGTTTAGTTATTACGTGTGGAGCATCTAGTTTATCAACTTCTTTAATGTTTGCTCAAATGAATTTGTAGTGTTCAGAATGTTTATTTGTTTCATCTGAAAAGTCTTTTCTAAATCTATCTTTCGCAACGTTATAACCTAAAAGTCCAGTAATTAAAGGTTGAATTACTTTATGATACTCATTTCAAGCAAATCTATAAGTTGCTCGGAAATCGGTTGGATATTTTTCATAATAACCAGTTCCAGGAAATAGTTGTAAACCTACTTCACCACTAAAAACATCAGTTAAAGTGAACCCTACTAATTGTTTTACTTTCAGATACTCTAAAACTTTATTTTCAAATTTGTTGATTTTGGTTATAATTCCAGATGATTCAAATTGTTCTACTAAAGTTTTATTCTCATCACTAATTAAGCTACTATCAGTTAAAGCTTGTTGCAGTTCTAGAAATGCTACTAATAAGTCTAGTTGCACTTTTTGCATTGCATAAACTTTAATTTTATTTCTTAGAATTTGATCGAAAGTATCACCAACTAATCTCATTGTGCTTGGATCGTATCTTTTAGAATCTTTTTCAAAGAATTCTTTAGATAAGAATAATTCGTTATTAAAATCACCATCAAATTCAATAATTCTATTGAAATATCATAAACCTGTTGGAATTATTAATAACCCACCATTGTTTTTTCCAAAATTGTATAGACGATTATTTGATTTGTTCTCTTTATGGAAAGGTGTTTCTTCTCAAGAATATGTACCTTTTCAACTTTTATCATCATATAAATCTCTACTTGATTTACCCCATAATTTTGAATCAGTTTTATCAGGATCTTCAGGTCAACCTAATTGTTTTCTCACAGAGTCTATAGATGAAATTCTTAATTGTCGAATTGGAAAGTCAGGATTAGTATCAAAAATCATTGCTTTTAATTCTTTTTGTTGATTAACAATTTCTAAAACTTTTTTAACTAACTGTTGATGAGTTGAAGAATTAATAAAAGTCTTATCATCTTTATTTTTAAACATAAAGTGACTTAAACTAGGTTCATCAGCATTAAAGTGTTCTAAACTTCTAATGTATTGACTTAGTAATGCGATTGTAGGAAATAAATCTCGACTTGCTAAATCTTTTGTTTTATAATTTTCAGCATTTGGAATTAGTTTTTTAAATTCTTTAGCTTCATTTTCTAAAACTTGATTAGCATAATAAACATTGCTTGGATTAGCAGTGTCTTCTTCAAAAATAGTGTATTTTATATCTTCATATTCAAAACTTTTAACTTTTTCATTGTTATTATTACCATTATCAATTGGATCATCATAGTCCGGATTTTTAGGATGAACAGGATCTTTTGGAGCTCTATAGTTACTAAATCACTTACAACTTGTAACAGTTAAAAGTGGAGTTGCAGTAACTAAAATTGATGATATAACAGTTAATAATTTTTTCATAAAATACACTTCCTTTTCAACTACTATAATTCTAACACACAACCATTATCTAGTCAGGTAGTGTTGAAATGAAAATTGATACATTTAACTAAATAAATTAGATACTTTTAACTCTTAACCTTTTGCAAATACCGACACTAATTTATTAGTTAAATATCATTTTTAATTACATTTTTAATGTGTTTGAATTTGAATAAGTTAAGGTATCTTTTAAATTTAAATCATCTATAAACTCATCAATTAAGTATTGTTTATATTCATTTTCTAATTTATATTCGTGTTCGAAATACTCTTTTGTAAAACCGTTAATATAACCATTAACAATTACATATTCAGCTCTTGAATTTCTTCAAGGCTCAACTAGATTAATATAACGGCTATCTAAACCATCATTTTTTAAAGAATCATTTATAATTTCTTCTAAAGAATCGGATGATTCAATTTCATTTTTTTCTAAAAAATCAGCAAAAGAACATAATCTTGAATCTGTAGCTATTTCTTCTAAATCATCTATATCTTTCTTACCATCTATATTTTCAAAAAACTCATTAGTTTTTTCTAATTCTTCTAGTGAGTATGATGAACTAGATTCTAATTTGTCATAAATTTTTTGATTAACGCTATTGTCTAGTTTTTCCATATTTCCAACTAGATTAATAATTTGATTTGCTATTTCTTGTTGATCATCAGGATTAGATCTACTAATAGCATTGTTAATAATTTCATAAACTCCTTGATCGCTAATATGAACAGAAGCGTATTGAGTTATTCAATATAAATCTTTATCTTCAATGTGTTTCATAATTTTTTCTCCTTTTAATAAAATTTAAATTTTTTGTATTATTTTTGCTTGTTTTGTATATAGCTTAAAGTATTAGATAATTGCTTATCATTTATTCCAAAACTAATTTCTTTGTTTTCTTGTTCAATTTGTTCTTGTTGCTTTTTTTCTTGTTCTTGTTTTTCTTTAGCTTCTTGTTGTTGTTTTAAAAACAATTCAAGTTCGGTATTAATTTCTCTAGCAACATTAACAACAGGTTTAATTCAATCAATTCTTTCTTTTTGAGTTGTTTTATCAATTCAACCTTTAATGTAGTCAAGATGATAATTTTCAGTATCAAGATTAAATTTCTTAGAAAATACAAGACTTATCATTTCAGCTTGATATTCACACTCAGAACGAGAAGTGTCTTCATAAGAATGTTTGAATTTCATATGTCCATATTCGTGTAAAAGAGTTTTAACATTTTGTTTAGTTGAGTTATGTTCATTTAAATAAATTGACTTATGATCAGTAAAACCTTTTACTTGTCCTAATGCTTCAGTTTCATAAACAGGAATGTTTTTAGTTTCTAAAAATTGTTTTAAATCACTAAATAACTGTTGATGATATTGTTCATTTTCAGGATCAGCTTTTATAAAAGTAGCAAAGTAATTTTTAGGATATTGATCTTTAGTTAAAGTAGTTTGACTAATATCAAATGTATTAGCTAATTTAAAGCCTTTAATTGTTTCATCAACTTCTAATTCGTTGTTTTTAATTTTTTGTTTAATTTCATCAGTTCATTGTTTTTTAAAAATCTTTTCACCATTAATTACAACAAATTTATCAGTTGTAGGTTGCAAAATCTTAAGTGCTTTTGAACCTTTTTTAATTGCAACTTTTTCATTTTTTCAATCAGTAAATGATTTTAGAATTGTAGCTCCTGAAAATTGTTTATGAACCATAGCAATATTTCTTGCAGTATATTTATTTCTAATATTAGTTGCAAATTCTAAATAGTTAGCTAATTGCTCAGGATCTCTTACAAATTCATCAAGCTTATCATCAACTCTTTTAACGATATCGCTAATTTTGTTTTCAAAAGTTAGCTCTTGTTTTTGAATAGGTTGTTCGATTTTTTCTAAACTTGCTTGAGCAGTTTTAATTTGTTCATCAAGTCTTTCGCTCAACTCATCTTGAAGTTGTTTTAATTCGTTTTGTTTGATATATTCATCAACTGTTAAAAAATCGTCCATTATTTATTTCTCCTTTTTGTTTATTTGTATAGAGCTTTTAGATTAAAAAAATCCTAATCATCATCAAAATCATCATCAAAATCATCAAAATCATCAAAATCATCAAAATCATCATCTAAAAATTTACAAAGATCTTTTGTACATTTCAGTCATAATAAATATTCAAACATTTTAATTTCTCTCCTTTTTTAATTGCAACATTCTCATCTTTTTTTTGTTTTTGTTGTAATTAACTTCTGAATTTTTCAATTCTTTTTTAATATTTTTTCTCAAGATTTTATATCTTCATAAATTTCTTTAAGAATCACGAATAGAAAAAGAACAACAATTAATGCACCTACAATAAATAACGATATGCTTCTAGTTGATATTTCTTCATACGAGAATCAAATATATGAAAAAAGAATGAAAAATAATAAAACAGATAAGATAAATGAAGATATAAATAAATATTTAAAAATTATAAATAAGTAGTACTTGAAACTTGCTTTTGAAAGTTTTTTAGCACTTTTATATTCATTTTCTAATTTTTCTTTTAATTCATTATGTTGATTGATTGTTGTTTCAGTTTGCATTTTTTTAAATTGTTTATTCGATCTAAAAGACAATATAAGTATCTGAACAACAGAATATAAAGCATGTAGAAACATTCCAGCAACAACAATAAGAAATATAATTGCAAATGTTTTCATATTAATCCTATTATTCATCTAACATTTGATTAATTTCTTGGATAACTGCTTGTTGTTCTTTAGCTAGTTCTTTATAGTGTTTTAATTCGTTAATTGTTTCAGCTTTAGCTAAAAATTTAATTCTATTAGCAATAATTTCTAATTTAGAAGTTTGTTTATCGTCTTTAGTTTTAAATACGTTATTTTGAGCAACTCCAATTAAAGAAATTAGATCTCCTTTTTTTAAATGTTCTTTTGTAATTTCAGCTAACTTGTCATAACAAGTAACTTCTATAAATTGAGTTTTACTTTCTCTACTTTCAAGTGTTGCTAAAGTAAATTTAAGTAATTTACCTTTTTCATTGTTTTGTTTATGGAATTCTTTTTCATAAAATTCATCTCTTGTTAGACGACCAATTAAAATAACTTGATTCATAACTTTTTCTCCTTTTTAATAACTTTATAAATAGTCCATTTCACCATTAATAAATTCTTGTAACAAGTCTTCTTTTCATCGAATTTTCAATTCATATTCTTGTTCTTCTAATCATTGTTTATATGTTGATTTGTTTTTATCTTTTTTACCTAGTTCATCTAATTCTTCATCAGATTTATCATTTAAAATATCAATAACTTTTTCTAATGCTAGAAAGCTTTTAGAACTTGAATCAAAACTTTCATCTTTTTCAAACAAAATCTTTTTAATTTTTCGTTCTAATCAACATTCTCCTAGCTTAGGTAATTTAAAAAGTATTCTTGTAACTACTTTGTGTTTCGATTCTCACTCATCAATATATAAATACTCAAAATGAGAATTAAAGTTTTTAAGATATTTCTTTATTTCTGAGTCATCTACTCATAAGTCATATTCTTTAGAATATAAATCTCTAATTTCTTCAAACGTTATTTCTTTGCTATTCATAAAATCAACTCCTTTACTGTTTTTTAAAATGTAAACTACCTGCTTTTTTAGCTTGATTCATTGATTTTCTTAGTTCTCTATCTCTTTGTTGTTTTTGTTGTATTTGTTTTTGTTTTTGAACTTCAACGTTATCTAATTTAGCTTCTTTCATTGTGCTAAAATCTCATACTTTTTCTACAACAACATTTGTTTTATTAGTTGTAGGGTGAATATACTCATCAATAGGTAAATAATCAAAAGCAGGAGTAAGTTTAATAGCAATAGGTTTACTTCCACCAGAAGTAATAATAGTCATATCAGGATTTTTATATTTCAAATCACTAACACTCATTATTAGTTCTTTTTGTTCACTAGTAGTTGTTGAAGTATGATTATCACTTTCATTAATTGATTTTTTCTCAATAATTTTTTCTCCTAATGATTGAGAAAATGATTTTAAAGTTTCTTCAGAGTTAGTTTCTAATAAGAAGTTAAGTCTAGCTTGTGCTTTTATAGCTTTAAAATCTCTACCTTTAGTTGAATATTTTTGTAATTGCTCATAACTTTGAATAATTAACATAAAGAATATGTTTCTACTTCTTGATATCGCCATTCAATCAGGAATTTGCGGTAATAACAATGAGTTGAACTCTTCTAAGTAAAACTGTAACATTCTATTCAATTTTTGTTTTGGTAATGTATTTGCATAATCAACAGCTTCTTGATAGATTTGAGTAATTAACATATTCATCAAAAAGCTATAAATATTTTTATGATCTGGAAAGCAAATAAATATTACATACGGACTAGATTCATCTCTAACAAGTTCTTTAATACTAAAAGTTATGTTGCTAGTGATTTTTTTAATAGTTAAATTTTGAGAAAATGCGTTTATTGCTTTTGTTGCATTAGTTAAAATACCAGACAATGTTTCAGGAACAATATCGATAAAAGGTTTTTGTTCAGAACACAAATCAAATCAATATTGATTATTGTTTTGATAATTTTTAGCAGTTTGAATTCAACTACCGTTTTTAATAAAATCAGTGCTTAAAGTAGGAATTAAATTAGCTATAGTGTAGTGTTGTAAAGTGAATGTTTCTTCTTCTAAGCTATATAGTAAAAAGAATTTTAAAAGCAAAATAAGAATATTTTTAGCGTTTTGCTCTCACATTGAATTTTCTTCATTAGTTCAAGGAAGCATATCAACTAGTTCAATGATTTTGTCATAAGCCTTACCGTAATCAAATTCATCTAATTGTTCTTTAGGTTTTGAATGTAAAGTTTTTCATATTTGTTCTAAAGGATTTCAATATAAAGATTTTAATGAATCATCAAAATCAAAAACTTTAATCTTATAACCGTTTTCTAAAAACATTTTTCCAGTTCTGGCTAATATTTGTTTTTTAGGATCAGTAATTACCATATTAGGTTTTTTATCATCAGGTAATGTTGCATTATATCAAATATTAGGTAGAACAATTTTTTCGGTTTTCATACTTCCAGATATTCCTAAAACAATTGCGTGAGAATCAGTGTTATTTACTAAGTATTGTTTTTTAGTTTTAGTGTTAAACATACCTAAACTAAAATTAGGTTTACCAGGTTTAAATTTTTTCTTAAACGCTTGTAGATCACCATCTTTAGTAAATTGGTTATATTCTCAATTGTTTTGAGTAAGATCTTTATTTTTAAAAATTTTCTTTTTAATTAATTCTCATCATTTTTCATAATTGAAATGAATAAGGAAAACAAATATACCACCAACAATAATCACAATGCTTCAATTTCTATAAGAACTATTAGTAGTTCAGAAATTAGAAAAAT
Organism: Mycoplasma cottewii; assembly: GCF_024918975.1. Lineage (NCBI taxonomy): Bacteria > Bacillati > Mycoplasmatota > Mollicutes > Mycoplasmatales > Mycoplasmataceae > Mycoplasma > Mycoplasma cottewii. The sequence continues at coordinate 721,008 of NZ_CP103424.1, forward strand.
CAGCAGCAATATTTCTCTTATAAGTTAATCAACCTGCAATTATAGAAAAATTTTTTTCTTTAACAACTATCATAATAATTGTTAGAAGTAAAAACGAAGTTAAAGGCCATAATACAAAGCAAAAGATATTAATCATTAATTTAGTTGATAATTTATCTCTTAGTTCATTTTTATTTTTTTTCATTATTTTTACTTTCTATAGACTGTTTTAGAGTTTTAAAATATGCAACAAAATCTAAAGTTATTTTTTTAAGTAATCAATACTCATGTCTACAACTATCAAAAAAGTTCATATCTTCTCAATAATTTCCATCTTCTTGAAGTTCTTCTATATCTTCTAATCTCTTAGAAATTTCATTTTTTAAATGCTTTATAAAAGGATTACTCTTGTATTTAACTTTTTTTCAAAACTCATCGAAGTCTTTTGAGTAATCATAGTCTTGCATTTTAAATTCTTTTTCTTCATTAATTTCTTTCATAACATTATTTCCTTATTGATTTAAAATTCATAGACTTTTTAATAGATTCGAGTTTAGCAATAATTTGTTCGATAATATCTTTTATTAATTCATCAGGAATAGAACTTCTTAAAGAATAATTATTCTTTTTCATATGTTCTTTATTTCCTGGAACTTTTTTAGCTTTTAAAAGCAATTGAATATTACTTTTAAACGTTGTAGGTTTTAATGAAAAGTTGCTATTATAAGCAGAATAATAAGTTTTATTTTCAAAATAACCAGTATGAAAATCTCAATGTTCTTTTTGAAATTCTCAAGTTTTAGAAGTTGTCGGATTTTCAATTACTCAAACTTTAGGTTTAAAAGTTTCAATGATATTGATAGTTGCTCCAATCGTTGCAACTCCAAGTATTCTTGCGATTTCTTTTTTTAAAAAACTTCTTTTTTTATTTGCAGAACAAGTTGAATTGTAAGTTTCATAATATTTACGATTTCTTACTTCTCAAGTACAAATTTCTTGTTGATCATCAGTTGAACTAATTTTAGAAAACATTTTCTTACCACAATCAGCTATACTTCAACTCTCACAAGGTGGAGAAGCTAAAATGATATCAGGACGTGGTAATTTATTTAATTGTTCAATTAACTTATCGTTAGTTAAAGACAAATCAATTTGCTTGTATTTATAGTTATTTGATTCTTTAAACTTGATTTTTTCAGGTTCGTTAATTCCTATTGAATAAACGACAAACTGTTTATCAAAATATTTTTTAATAGCTTTTTGATAACTACTTTCAGAATCATCGTATAAAGCTCATACAATATAAACAGTTTCGTTATTTTCCTTGATTATCATTTTTGTTCTCCTTTTTGTTTTTTGAATTGAAAATTTTTCTTTTTCTTTCATTTATCAAAAGCAAACAATAACTAGGATATTTTCAACTCATTTTAAAGATAAAAACATTTTCTTCTTTTATCGCTAAATCAACAAAATCAGAAAAATATCAAATGTTGTTTATGGTGATAAAACTTTTTATTGCATCTTGTACTTCAATACTTTCTGGAATTTTCATACCTATCTCCTTACCACATTAGATGAAATTTTAGTTTCTTTAATGTTTTTGTTGTATTTTTTCAATGCTTCGATTTTTTTTCAGAATTGAATATTTTCAAACTCTCATTCTCATTCTCTAAAAATTCGATCTCATTCGTTTCAGTTGAAAGCTAAATCTAAACTATCATCACTTCAACTAGAAGCTTGTTCACCTAAACAGTCTTTGATAATAATATTTCCAATTTGACTTTCAAATTCAGCGAACTCATTATTTACAAAATCATTAGCTTGTTGTTGAAGTTCTTTTGATTCGTAGTTAGTGTTTTTGACTTCTTCAATTGCATTGATATATTTTTCATATTCATTATTCAATTTAGGATTGTTATCTTTCATATGATCAAAAATATTTCATACAGCTTGTTTTAATTCATCGACGTTTTTAGATACTGCATAATTTTTATTCCTACTATCTTGATAAAAACTTCTAATAGTTTTAACTGAGTTATATAAAACAGTTTTTGTGTTTTGTTCTTTCATCAGTTGTTTCATTTCTTTTCTAGAATCTCAAATAGAATTTTTAGTTACATAAAAATCTTCATATTCTTCTTGATAAGTTAAACTAGTTTCAAACATAGTTTTTAGTTTTTCAACACTTTCTTTATTAAATGAACCTTTTTTCCTATAATTACCATTTATATCAGGATACTTTTCTCAGAAACTTAAATGAATATGTGGATATTTAGTGTTAGAGTGAATTACTCAGTGTCCAGTTATTTTATTTGGATCAATCTTATTTGCTTTAAAAAAACTTTTCATATTTTTATTCAACATATCATTTCATTGTTGTTTATCGATAGAAAATGTATCAATTCCAAGTTGTCCAGGATTAATAGTCATTTCCCAAATATTTTGATTATCAGATATTTGTTTAACTATTTTCTTTTCCTTTTCAATTGACAAATCATTAGCTTGTTTACCAAACAAACGATAAAGTCCTGTTTTAGATTGATCATCAGTTAAGAAATTCATTTTTAATTTAGAATCTAAAAAATCTTCTCATTCAATATTTCTATCTTGATATTCTTGTTTTAAAACTTGTTTAGTTACATCATCTTTTTGAATGTAAACAGCCTGTTGTCTTGTTATGTAATCGATATATGTTCCAGACTTATAAAAATCGTGATCGTGGACTTTTCCACTTTTCTTGTTTTCTTTTTTCTTTACATTCTTATTAGAAAATTCAACTTTTATAATCATAGTTATTTTCCTTACTTATTAAGAAATTAATTAAAGGTTTATTATCTAGTTGTTTATGTTTCGAATTTTGACTAGTGATGAATTTAAAAAGTAACAAGAAACTGATTTTTAGTCAATTTTTGCATTCAAAACACGACAAAAAAGATATTTTTTTAATACCTGCTCTTCTTAAAATTACATTTTTAGTTAATGTTTAATTTCTAAAAGTCAGGAAAGTTTAGACATTGGTCGTCCGGTCAGGAGTTGCACCTAACTTGTACTGTTCGGACGGTTTATTATCTTTATTTCCAAACTCTCAAAACTAATTGAAATTAAACTTCAACTAGTTTTTCAGAAAAAGTTTTTTAATTTCACTCGATAGTAAACGTTCAGTTTTAAATTCATAACAGACAAACTTTTTAACTCGTTGTCCGTTTTTATTTCAAAATACATCAAATTTCTTTTCGCTTGTTCTTATGATTAAAACTAGTTTTGAATAACAAATACCTAGAAAATCAGACAAAGCTTTAAATGCTCTTCAAATCTTAGTTCTACTTACATTTAGTTTCAAAAAGTAGTTGTTTTGAACTAAAGCAAATTTACTGTTAGAATTTTCAAGCTGTTTGTTTTTGGTTGCTTTTCAACAATACATACTATCTAGCATAGCTAAGCAATTAGTTAGTCCATATAACAAGAAGTACTTAATCAAAAACTCACCTTTAATGATTCAGAACTTTTCTTTTTTATTTCTGAAAACTTTTCTAGTTAGTTTTAAAATTCCAGATTTTTCATAAATTGCTTTATCGAGTATTTTCAATTCAAAAAGTTTTTTAATTGCTAATTTGATACTTGAATTTTTGAATCCAAGTTCTAATAAAGTTTTTTTAGTTACAGTAGCTTTACTCATTGCTTTTAAAATCATTAAAATTTCAATTGCAACCTTATCTCCTGTTAACTTAGCTACAAAACTTTCACCAATTATAAGTTTTGCTTTTTTGATAATTGAAATTGTATTTTCACAAAGCTTGTCATACTTTTTGTTTTCATATGTTTTGTTGAAACGTTCATTCATCAAAAACAATTCAATTTCTTTTGGATTGTTATCTTCTAACATTAGAATTCAATTCTTAATATGTGACATATTTTTTCTCCTTTACTATTCACAAGTTAAGAATTTTTTGGTATAATTAACTTGTCATGAATGATTAAAGATAAGAGCCTTTCCTTTCCAACTTTAGGGTTCTTATCTTTTTTTATTTCCTTTCTAATTTTTCAAATTTATTGATCTTGAAGTTTTTTGAGTTTTTAAGCTATGTTACAAAATTTTTCCTTAAAGGGTGTCTACCGCTTGAGTCAACTTTAAACTAAAAAAACCGATGGAATTCTTCCAGTCGGTTTTTTTTGTATCTGACACACTTATTTTTTACGGTTCCGATATTGTTATAAAATCAAATTTATAAAATAAATTAGAAAGAAGATTAATTATGTCAAACACTCAATTTATAATATTTGCAGTTTTATCTAACATTTTTATGCCTATTGTCACAATATTTTTTATAATAGCTAATCGTTTTATACTGTATAGAAGAAAAGATAATTTAAAAAAATATTTCCAAAAATATATGGATGTAGAAACTCTTGATTCAATTAGATCAAGAAACATTGTTGAAGTTATATTTTATTTCTTAGTATTTCTTTTTATGTTAAATCAACCTATTGTATATTATGAATTATTTTATATTTATCCTAATTCATTAACTATTGAAATATTTTTAGATACTAAATTTTTATTTATATTTATTCCATTTATACTTTATTTTTTAACAGGACTAGTTATATTTATTTTTAGTGTTACAAGATTTAAAAAATCTGTTAAAACAAGTTCAATTATTAAAAGAGAAATTCAATTAAATGAAATTAAAAAAATTATTAATAATACTCTCAACTTAAAACTTTTTATAATTTAGAAATTCTTTATAAGAATAAAAAAACTTCTAATCTTTATATTAAATCAGGATTTAATTGATGAATATCAATATATGAAAGAAAAATGCACAGAGCTCTTGATAATATAAGAGTCAAAAGAATGCTTAATAAATTTAAATTTAAAAATGTACTTGATGATGATGATTATCTAGTTGTAATATCTCAACAATTATTTGAGTTTTTTGATTTTGTTACAAGAAGAATTATGTTTTTAAAAAATCGTAAATTAGTTAAATTTGAAAACTATTCTATTTTAGTAAATGGTGAAAAACAAATTACATTTGATGAAATTGGTGAGTACTTATTAAATAATTATTTACATTTTATTAATCAAAATGTTATGAAAATATTTTCTGAATAAAACTAAAATCACTTAATAATTAAGTGATTTTTTAATTATTAATAATATTATTACTAGTGCTTTAGACTTGATTCCAAAAAAAAAAAAAAATAGAATAATAGTATTATGCATAACATAAATTAGGAGATGCAATTTTATGAAAATGTTTAAATGACTAGGGTTAGGTTTACTAACTGCTACTAGTGTGATTTCAACATCATGTGTAATTGCTAATAGCATAAGTGAACGTAACCAATATATAAACTCACAAGATAATAATTCTGCAGGTACTTTAGCTCAAAACTTAAATAGAAAAGTTGATGAACTAAAAACTAAAATCACTGAAGTTGATGAAAATATAAAAAGTCTTGAAACTGAAAAAAAAGATCTTACAAATCTAACAACACAGCTTAGTAGAACTTTACAAGAAAAAGAAACTGAACTAGGACGAGTAAAAACAGAACTTGAAACTGAAAAAAATAATCATGAAACAATAAAAGGTAAAAAAGAAGTTCTAGAAAGAGAGATAGGAACGTTAAAATCTGATATTTCATCTCGAACTAACAAACTTAGTGAAATGAACAAAGAATTAGGTGATAAAAATAAAGAAATAAAGGATCTTAGATCAAAATTACAATCCACTCAAGATGAAATAACTAAAATAAACACAGAAAATGATGATTATAAACAAATGATCACTAATATTTGAAACTCAAAAATGAAAAATACTGTTTATAGTGGAGAAAAATATCAAAGTTTATTAAATAGATTTGAAAAAACAACTGGAGTTAAAGTTGATTTAGACAAACAAGATCAAGCCAATAAAGAAATTGGTGATGGTGAAAATAAGAAATTAATAGTTAAAAAAGGTTCAATGAAACTTGAACTAGATACGGGAGATATTTATCCAAAAATAAGAAAACAAAAAACTAAACCTTATAATCCAAGAACCGGAGGGTTTACAGAAAGTACTGAGGTGACTGAAGTAGGTTATTCTGTATTGGATAGTGGTGAAGTTAAAATAGAACCGCTAAGTAGAATTTCGACTAAAGTAAGTGGTAAATTACCTTGATTTGTTACAAATCTAGATGAAGCTTTCTATAATCACCGAATTGAATTCCCATTCTACTTTGGTTTAGAAAATTGAGATGTATCAAATGTAACTAGTATGAATGAAACTTTTTCATTATCTCTTGTTAATGCCTACTTAGGTGGATGAGATACAAGAAATGTAGAATCATTTCAAGGTACTTTTTCAGGAGCAAACGGATTTGATGGTAATATTTCATCTTGATGAGTATTTCAAGCAAACACATTTAAATTTGTTACTGCTGGTTGCCCTCTTTGGGCAGAACCTTTATGAACCACAAATCTGCCACATACCATTAGAGCTCGTTATACCACCAACCACCCTCAAGAACCAGAACCTTTTATTAGAGCATTTAATTAAATCATCGTAAATTTATCATATATAAATTATTATTTATAGATTTTCTAATAAAATAAATCATTAAAAATTAGGAGGTAAAGTTATGAAGCTATTTAAATGACTAGGCTTAACATTTTTAATATCAACTAGTGTAATTTCAACTTCAGCACTAATTTTTAATAATGTAAATAAACAAGATCGTACATTTAACCCTCAAAACAATCGACAAGCAGATACTATTATCGACCAGTTAAATACAACAATAAGAAATATAAAAAATGAAATTACTAAAATTAATGATAAAGTTGGTCAACTTTTAGGTGAAAAAGAACGTCTTACATCAACTAGAACTAGTCTTGAAATTCAAATCGGAGATAAACAATCTGAAATAGAAAATACACAAACACTAATTGCAACTGAAAAAGGAAATATAGAACAACTTCAAGAAACAAAAGGTAGATTAGAAACTGAAAAGACAGGTTTAACAAGTGTTTTAGATAAACTTAATAAAGAAATTAAAGAAAAAGATGAAGAAATAAAAAAATTAAAAAATTATATTGAACAACTTAAAAAACAATTAAATGCAAAAGAAGCTGAACTTAGTGCAATAAAACAACAAAATGATGCATACAAAGAAATTGTTACTGAAGTTTGAAATCAAAAAATGAAAGATACTGTCTGAGGTGGCGAAACTTATCAATCACTACTAGATAGATTTAATAAAACCGCAGGCTTTGAATTCAAATTAAAAAGTGATTCTCAATCTGGCAATAAAATTGAAAACGGTGGAGATAAAAAATTTAGAGTTAAAAAAGGTACTATTGAACTTGAATTAGAAATGGGACGTATTTATCCAAAAACTAATAAACAAAAGTGAGCCCCTTATGTAAAGCCAGGGCTTAATAGTAACCAATTAGTTGAGTTTGGTTGAGATGAAAATGGAAAAATAGAGAAAGTCGTATCTGTTGCGATTAAAGTGCCTAACCAACTACCTTGATTTATCACAAATCTTAGCGGGGCATTTGCTGGTAATGGGCTTGAGTCAATTGAAGGTTTAGATCATTGAGATGTTTCAAATGTAACAAATATGAGTCATATGTTTGAAAATGCTAAAAATTTCAACCAAAATATATCTAATTGAAATACTTCAAATGTAAAACATATGGAAAAAATGTTCTGAGGAGCAGTAAATTATAAACAAAACTTATCTACTTGAGTAATAACTGACGACTGTAAAACAACTGAATTTATTGGTCATAGTGAAGCTCTTTGAAAAGATAAAGAATATGTAGTTCAAACTACAGGAGTAAAATATAAACTATGAGATATTTGTCTTCCTCAAAAAATTAAAGATCGTTGAAATAATCAATATAATAAAATAGGTACATAACAAAATTTAGATATTAAAAAAATAACTAATTTTAATATAGAAAATTAATATTTTTAATAATCCTGACTTAATGTCAGGATTTTTTGTATTGTTAAAAAATACTTGATTCTAAAAAAAAAAAAAATAGAATAAGAATATAGGAGTGCAATTTTATGAAAATGTTTAAATGACTAGGATTGGGTTTATTAACTGCTACTAGTGTGATTTCAACATCATGTGTAATTGCTAATAGCATAAGTGAACATAACCAATATATAAACTCACAAGATAATAACTCAGCAAATACTTTAGTACAAAACTTAAGTACAAAAATTAATGATTTAAAAACTAAAATCAATGAAGTTGATGATAAAATAGGAGAACTTAAACAAGACAAAGTAGATCTTACAAATGAAACATCAAATATTAATAATAGACAAATCCCTGCAAAACAACGAGAACTAGAAGATGTAAATACACTTCTTGAAACTGCAAAAGGTGAAACACAAGAACTTCTACAACAAAAAGGTGCTTTAGAAGCAGAAATAATAAGTCTTAGAGAACAGGTTGGTCAAAAAAATCGACAAATTCAAGATATGAACCAAAGAATAAAGAGTTTAAATGAAACAAAAGCGAGACTTACTTCTGAATTACAAGGAAAAGAACAAGAGCTTTCTACATTAAATGGACAAAATAGTGCATATGAACAATTGATTGTTGAAGCTTGAAATAAGAACATTAAAGGCACTGTTTGAAGTGGTGAAACTCATTCTTCATTATTAAATAGATTTAAAAATACAACTGGAATTGACGTTGAATTAGAAAATCAAAATGATGCTGATATAGAAATTGGTGATAGACCGGGAAAATTCGAAGTTCAAAAAGGTTCTATTAAACTTGAACTAGATATGGGGGATGTTTATGAAAAAGAAAGAGATCAAAAACGTGGAAGTTATAAATTAAATGACCCAAGATACCCAGAATATAAACATGGTACTGAAGTGTCTCAAATAGGTTACTTTATAAATAGAGGTGGAGAAGTTCAAATAAAAAATATGCGTTTTGGTTCTAAAGTACCTAAACAATTACCTTGATTTATTACAGATCTTAGTGGAGCATTCCAAAACTTAGTATCAGATATTGTAATAGATTTAGAACATTGAGATGTATCTAATGTAAAGTATATGATAAATACTTTTAGAAACACAAATGCATTCAACCATAACATAGCAAGTTGAAACACAAGTAAGGTAATAGATTTTAGATGAGTTTTTTGAGATGCAAGAGGATTTAGGCAAAGCATTTCATCTTGACGAGTTGACAAAAAAGCAACAACAGAATTTTTTATGAATGATCAATGTCCACTTTACCACAACCCGCGTCGATCATTAAATCTTCCTACAACTCTTAGAGAACGTTTCACCGATGGAAACGGATTTGGTTAATTAAATTGTTTAAATTATTTAGGAGGTGAGTCTATGAAACTATTTAAATGACTAGGTTTAACATTTTTAACATCAACTAGTGTAATTTCAACTTCAGCACTAATTTTTAGTAATGTAAATAAACAAAGCCATACATTAAATCCTCAAAACAATCAACAAGATGATAATATTACTACCGAGTTAAATAGATTAATAACAATTATAAAAACTAAAATTACTGAAATTAATAATAAAGTTGGTCAACTTTTAGGTGAAAAACAAAGACTTATAGATGCTAGAAATGATGCTCAAGAAAAATTAAAGGAAGTAGAAGATAGTATATTAGATATAAATAATAAGATTGCAACTGAACAACAATCACAGGGAACTATTCAAAGTGAAAAGATGCTTTTAGAACAAAACAGAGATGAATTATCAGGTCAAATAAGACGTTATGATAAAGATATAGAACTAAAAGACAGAGAAATAAAAGGATTAGAAGAAGAAAATGAAAAACTTAACAGAAAAATAAGTGCAACACAGGCTCAAATTGATACAGCAAGAGGTAAAAATATTCAATATGAAACAATAATTCATATTGCTTGAAACTCAAAAATGAGAGACACAGTTTGAGGTGGTGAAACTTATAAATCTTTACTAGATAGACTTAATAAAACTTTAGGTTTTAAATTTGAATTGCAAGATGAAAGTAAAGCTAATAATAAAATAGAAAAGGGTCCAAACGATAAAAAATTTAAAGTTAAAAAAGGTCAATTAGAGCTTGAATTAGATATGGGAGATATTTATGAAAAAAGTCAAAAAGCCAGTACAAGACCATATTTCCGAGAAGGGGTAAGAAGTACAGAAAGTACAGAAATACTTAAATTTGGTTGAGATGAAAATGGTAAAATAGAAAACATAGGAGAACCTGTTACTAAAGTACCTAAAGATCTGCCTTGGTTTATTACAGATCTTAGTGGAGCATTTAAAGGATTTAAATTTCGAAGATATAATCATATTATTAATTTAGAATACTGAGACACTTCAAATGTGACTAATATGAGTAGTATGTTTGAAGATTCAATGGTCAACCAAGCCATTTTAACACAAGAAGTAAAAAGAGATGATGGGACAACATATACTGCTTGAGACACTTCAAATGTGACTAATATGAGTAGTATGTTTAAAAATGCTAAGAAATTCAACCAAGATATATCTAATTGAAATGTTTCTAATGTAAGAAATATGTCACATATGTTTAATGATGCAATAAATTATGAAAGTGATTTGTCTACTTGAAATATACATCCTGAGTGTTTTACATTACATTTTATTACCCATACTAGTCCTCTTTGAAATGGTGATCTATGAAATTATCATGTACCTAAAATAATTAGAGGACGTTATAATGACTTACAACCAGGAATATGAGGTTAAAATTAAAATAAAATATTTTCATATCCTGACTTTATGTCAGGATATTTTACTTTACTATTTCTATAATCTATAATTATTATTGTTAAAATATAACACTAGGAGAATAAATGAAAAAGGCTTTTAACATATTTTTATTAATACTTATAAGTTTAACTAGTTTATTTACTAGTGTTTTTACTTTAAACAATAATAAATTATTTAACAACTTAAATTATCAATTAAATAAACAAACTGGTGATGAAGTTATAATAGAAAATCAAGATCGACCTATTTGAGGTAGTAAAGCTTTAAGATATTATCTATATAAAAACTCATCTATTAGTACAAATGAAAAACATAAAAATATATATGAGTTTATAATTAATACTTTTATTAAAAAAGCATTAGTAGATAAACAAACTCATAAATTAGATGATAAAAATATAGAATTTAGAAACGAACAATTTAAATATAGTTTTTTATCTAGTGCTATAGTAGTTTCAAATTATGCTACAACTAAAGAAGAAGAGTTCTTTGCTGAAAGTTTTAACCGATACATTTCAAGTAATGATAAACAAAAAAACACTGTTTATTATTTATTAGATCATTTCTTTAATAATGTTTATAAACAATTAAAAGAATTAGATTTAAATACTTATTTAACACTAAATAAATGAAATAAAATAAAAGAAATTATTGATAAAGATTTTACTAATAGAAAACAACAAGATAATTTCTTTGTTTATGATTTATTTTTAGATAATTCTAAAATAAATAAAAAACGTACTGATCTAGGTTATGAAAAGAATACTGAGTTTGGATTCTTTTCTACTAGTTATATAAAAGATGTATTAAAAAACATTAGTTTAGATATTTATGGAACTTATAAAGCACCAAGTATTGGTCTTGATGATATTAGACTTGTATTTGATACAAATACCTTAAATGATCTATTAAATAAAAGAATAGATCAAATAGATCAATCTATTCAAATTGAAAATAAAAATAAAACTATATTAGATATATTACAAACTTTTAGTAATGCTCAGTTATATAATGTTTTTAATAATAAAAATAATACTGATAATTCTAATAATAAAAACTATTACAAAGATTTTAATCACTTAGATAATTATTGAAAACAAAATTCTTTATTTAACTTTAAATTACATAGTGCAATTAATTTAAAAAAAGCTATTGATAATTTAGATAATAAATCTTTTATTGGAACAGAATTATTTAATAAAAATGAATTAAAAGATAATTTATTAAAACTATTTAATAAAGTAGAAAGTATTACTGATAATAAATTTAAAGATATTTTTATTAATTTAATTTTTACTACACATAAAAAAATAATAATAAGAGATGAAATTAATAGAGAAATATCTAGTGAAAGTGTTAATGGAGTAGCTCAAACAAATATAGATAGAGATAAAGATACTAAACCAGTAATTTATAGTTTTGTTGTAGTTAGAACTTTAAGTTTTAGTATTAATAACACTAACCAAGAGAATTTCTTAAAATCTTGATTTGCTTCAAATCATACTTATCAAACTATTAATCATGAATTTGGTCATATTTTAGATTATTATTTAGCTCAATCTAAAAAACAAGCTAAAGAAAATAATAAAAACTTTAATCAATCATTTTGAGTAAAACATCAAGCTAGAAATTTATATAGTTATGATAAAAAACAAGCTAAAATAGTTGATTTAAAACTACTTTTAATAGGTTTAGTTATTAGTTTAGTTATTATATTAATTATTTGAGTTTTATCTTATATTTTTAAAAAGTATAATCTTAAAGAAAAGATTTTAAAGTAAAAAGATAGATAATCAAAAATTTGTCAAGTCTTTTTTTTCTTTTTTAATTTTAGATAATTAATATGAGTATTACTTTTTTAATATGATATTTATTAAAAATTGGAGGTATATATGAAAAAACTTTTATTACCCATGATTGGTTTAATATTTGGTTCTGGAATTTCTGGAGGAACTATTTATGGTGTTCAAACAATCATGCATAATAAAGAAATAAATCAATGAAGAGCATTATTACAAGAAGAAAAACAAAACGCTCAAAAAATTATAAAAAGTCTTAAAACACAATTAGAAGCAGTTGAAGGAAAAAATCGTGATATTAAACAATACCTTGATACTTTCAACGATAGAATTAAAGACAATTTTGAATTAGCTAAAAAAGTTTATAAAGAAGCTGTAAAATTAACAACTCATACAGTTAAAGATCATGATGATAAAGATGTTACTTATTATTTAGCTTATTATGATATTCAGAATAAAGAAATAAAAGTTACTGAAGGCAACGAAGTAACTACTAAATTAGAGGGAAATAAAGAACCTATTCCTGCTACTTTAGAAGCATTAATAAATAAAGGAATTAAAGTTGAACACACTGTTGAAGGTGAGGAAAAAAATGAACCTTTGACAAGTGAAACATTTGACAATGCTCAAAAATTTACAACTATGAATAAACTTGAAGTAACTAAAAAAATTATTAAAGACGTCTTAGAAAAAACTCAGCAAGGTGGAGAAAAATTAATAAAATTCTTCCAAGATAAATTAAATGAATTAACAAAATTGCTAGACGATCTTAAAGAAATAGATGTTGAAGATTTCGTTAATTTACTAGGTAAAATAGAAACTGGTATTAATAAAAACACTTGAAAAGAAAAAAACACAAAACAAAAGCTTGAAAAGATTAAAGAATTGCTAGAAGAAGTAAAAACTGATTGAGACCAACTTTCAGGATGAGTTAAAGATAACTTAACAAGATTTGAACAATTAGATAAAGATTCTGAAGAAATTTTAAATAGATTAAAAAATGATACTGACCAATTACCTAAAAAACCTGAAGCTGAAGATGGTGGTCGTGATGGATCGTCTAGACCTGAATCAGAAACGGCTCCAGCTGTAAGTTAATTAATATAATAAAACACTGATAATTTTTATAATACGGAGGATAAAATAATGAAAAAACTATTATTACCTATAATTGGTTCTTTAATTGTTGGATCAGCATTAACAGGTGGATCTGTTTATGCCGTTAAAACAATTAGACATAATGCTGAAGTAGACAGAATAAGAACATTATTTCAAAATGAAGCAAGCGCTGCTAAAAAATTAATTGGTGATGTAACTAAGCATTTAACCGCAATAAAAAATAACAATAATCTAATAAATAATGAACTTAATAGAATAAACACACAAGGTAAAACTATATTAAATGATGCTAAAGAAGTTTATAAAAAAGCTGTAAGTTTATCATTTTACAAAGTTAAAGATCATGATGATAAAGATGTTACTTATTATTTAGCTTATTACAAATCTGATGATAATGATATAGAAGCAACCAAAAAGGAAACTACTAAATTAGAATCATCTAAAAAAGAACTTGTAATACCTGATAGTTGAGAAAACTTATTAAACACTGGTATTAAAGCTCAAGTTAAAGTTCAAAAAGAAGATGGTCAAGAAAAAGATGAAATTAAAGTTATAAAAACAGGCGAGTTTAATAATATGAAATTGTTTGATCAAAATTTAGTAATAGATCAAGTTGTAAAAAAAATATTAGAGCAAGTAAAAATTGGTGGTGAAAAATTAGTAGAATTCTTCCAAAAAAAACTAAATGAATTAACAAAATTGCTAGATGATCTTAAAATTTTAGATAATGAAGGTCTTTTTAAAATATTAGTAGATAGAGATCCGTCACTTAAAGATAAATTTAAGGATTGACAAAAGATGGAAACAAAAAAGAAACTTGAAACCATCAAATCAATTTTAACCAGTTTAAAATCTGAATGAGATCATCTTTCAAGTGGAGTTAAAGATGCTATTGGTGAATTGTATACAATAGAACAGACATTAAATGATATTTTAACCAGAGCTCAAAACGATGGAGCACAATCACAATCACAACCACCAGCGGGAACACAATAATTCAACTATATATCAGTAAAAATTTAAAAACAAAAAACTAAAAATACATAAATATATTTCATATTAAGTTCATTATTTGATAAGAATATATCTTTATCTATGAACTTACTATTGAAATTTATTTTATTTATAGTAATATTTTTAGGTATGATACACTTAAAGAAGTAAGAGGTGAAATTTATGGCAAGAAAAGATGCATTAACAGGTAAGTCTGCATTATCAGGTAATTCTAGATCTCACGCATTAAATGCAACTAAAAGAAAATGAAACTTAAACTTACAAAAAGTTAGAGTGATGGATGAAAAAGGTAATGTATTCAACATCAAAGTTTCAGCTAGAACTTTAAGAACTTTAAAAAAACAAGAAAAATTAGTTTAAAAAATAATAATAAGATATGTCCTTTATAGGTCATATTTTTTTTGTTTTATAAGATATAATAATTATTGTTAAGCCCTTTTGGCGGAATAGGTAGACGCATCAGACTCAAAATCTGACGAGGAGACTCGTATCGGTTCGACCCCGATAAAGGGCACCAATAAGAAATCAACAAACTTAGAGAAATCTAAGTTTTTTATATTTATGCTTTAGTATAAAATAATATTAAAGATTAAAGGATAATAATATGAGTTGAAGTATATCAAAAATTAGTGAAGATAAAATAGCTGTCATGCCTATTAAAATAGGTAATTTTAAAACATTTGCTCAAGCTGTTGATACAGCTGTTAAAATGGCTAAAAGTGAAAAATTATATTTAGATATATTTTCAGAAGACAATATTTTATTAGAAAGTTTAAATTACACTAAAACATTATCTATTCAAGAAATATTTCAAAAATCATTAAGTGATCTTAAATTAACTTATGCTGAAAAAACAGTAGCTAAAATAGAGTTAGATAAAAGAAAAAAAGATTATAAAGATTGTTATGATCTAGAACAAAAAGAACAATTAAAAGAATTATATATTAATGCTAAATGAAAATACAAACATAAAAAGAAACGTATTAAATATGCTAAATTTAGATATAAAATGGCTAAAAAGACATTTAAAAAAGACTTATAGTTGTTTTTAAAATGTTGTAATTTTATAACATAAAAACAACAAAAAATAACCTTAAACAATTAGCTTATATTTGTTATAATTTTAAAGTTATTAAAAGTTTAAAAATAACTGATTTTAAAGGGGAAGAACAATTTAAAATGAAACAAAATCAAACTACATCAAAAATAAAAAGGTGATGTATAAATTTTAAAGAGATTATTGTTAATAAAAGATTATTATTAATATTTATTTTAATAATAGCTTCTATTTGTGGTTTATGAGTATGAACTTTTTCAAAAAGCAATAATACTATAAGTATTGGTGGAAGTGCTAGTGCTGATCCAATTATGCAACAATTAACGAATAAATATAGACAAAAAACTGGTCAATCATTTATTTATTCATCAACAGGATCTGGAGCTGGTGCTAGAAATGTTATTAATGAAACTTATAGTATTGGTTTTATTTCTAAATCTGAAACTGATAACTCTATTCCAGAAGAAATAAGAAATAACTTAGTTAGAAAAGATAACAATGGTGATGGAATATTATTTCGACAAATAGAAGAAGGGAAAGTAAAAAAAGAAGAAACTTTTAAACAAATAATGAGTGAGAAAAAAACTCAAGATGGAAAATCTCAATCCTATCATTTTGTTGATTTTGCAAAAGACTCAATCGTTTTTGTTTATAACATTAAAGGAACAGGATTAACTGAAAAAGAATCTAAGGATATCGCTTTTAATCTTGGAGAAAAAGGGACTGTTGATAAGAAAGCTAGCCAAGCATTAGAAAAAGTTTATTCAGTTAATGATCAAACTAAGTTAGTTAGTTGATCTGAATTTTATGAAGCTATAACAGGAAAACAAGTAAATAATATAAGCAAAAATGTGAAAGTTACCCCTTATTCAACAAACTCAGGATCAGGAACAAGAAGTTCATTTGAACACATTTCTGGTTTTAAAAATAATAAAACAAAAATTGGAACAGCAGTTAATCAATATAATTCAAATGGTGCAATTTTTACTCAATTAGATAAATCTGATGGAGCATTCGGATTTGTATCAATGGAATATGCTCAACAAATTAAAAATCACAAAAATTTAAGAGCAGTTATCATTAAAGGCAATAATAAAAAATGAGATATAAATGAAGATTCTGAAAATTATCAAGATTACCCTTTAAACAGACCGTTCATTGCTTTATATAAAATGACAGATAATGATAATAAAAATAGACAAATTTTAGAATTTATGCAATGAGTATCTTCATCAAATGAAGTTAGTTCATCTTATCAACATCTAGGATTAGTTCAAAGATGAAAAAGAAATGATAATTCAAATCAAAATAATAGTTTAATTAATGAAAACAAAAACCACATAGATCTTTTAAAAAAACTAGTTTAGCACTGAGAGGAAGACATGTTATTTAAAAAAGAAATAAAAAATGATATTGATTTTAAGATTCCTAAACAACGTAATGGACTAGCTTTAAGTTCATTAAAAACAGGAATTTGAGCTCTAACACTATCAGGGATTTTAACATTGATCCTATTAGTGGTTTTTGTTGGTTTTAAAACAAAAGATATTTTTAGTTTTGAATCATTTTGAAAATTTGTTTTTGGTAAGAATTGAAATCCAGAAGCTAATGAATTTGGTATTGGAATAATTACATTAATGACAATAATTTTAATGAGTATATCAATGTTATTTGCTGTACCGTTAACTTTATTTACTACATTATTTATTTCTGAATATTTATCTAAAAAATCTCAAAAAATAACAATGACTATTATTAAGTTATTAGCTGGTATTCCTAGTGTTGTTTTTGGATTATTTGCAAGAGAACAAATTGGTATTTTATTTAAAGCTATGGGAACAAAAACAAATGATAATTTAATGGTAGCTTCTCTTACAATGGCATTTATGGCTATTCCTATTATGGTTAGTTTAAGTTATGATGCTATTCAACAAGTTCCTGCAGGTTATAGAGATTCATCATTAGCTTTAGGAATATCAAAAGAAAAAACAACATTTTCAATTGTAAGAAAATCAGCAACTCCTAAAATTATTTCTGCAGTTATTTTAGGAATGGCTAGAGTTATTGGTGAAACTATGGCTATTATGATGATTGCTGGAAATGCAACTGGATGATTTAATACGAATAATGGTGTATCTGGATTTTTATTCTCTTCAGTTAGAACATTATCTTCAACTATAGGATTAGAGATTTTAGAAAATAGTGGAGTTATTCATGAATCTGGATTATATGCAATTGGATTATTCTTATTCTTATTAGTTTTTATAATTAATATTTCAATATTAATGGTTTCAAATAAAGATAAAATATCAGCAAAAATAAGATTGATGTTACATTCTAAAATCTCAAAAAATAAAAAAGTTGAATATTTAAAAATATACGATGCTGAATCATTAAATTTAATGATAAAAAATAGAAGTCAAAATCAATTATTTAAAAAGATGTATTCTTCTATTATGTTAACTTTAATGTGATTATCAACTGCATTTGTAATTGCATTCACATTCTGAATTATAGGAACAACAACAGTTCACGGATTATCAGCTTTAACTAAATATTCTCATGCATTTGTTGAAATTGAAGGTCAATCAGGAATATTAGCAGCAATGCTTACTACATTATTATTAATCGTATGTACTTTATTAGTTTCAATTCCTTTTGCTTTAGGAGCTGCTATATATTTAGCTGAATTTGCAAAACCTAGATCATTATTTGCTAGATTCTTTAGATTCTTATTAAATATTACTGCTTCAACTCCTTCAATTATTTTTGGTATATTTGGATTATCAGTATTTATTCAAGTATTAAAATTACCATTTAGTATTTTATCAGCTGCTCTTACAATGACTATAGTTGTTCTACCGATGTTAATTAAAAACTTTGAAGATGCAATTACTGGTGTTCCTAAAGCATATCGTGAAGCTGCTTCAGCACTTGGATTAAGCAAAGTTGCAATTCTATTTAAAATAGTTATTCCTAATGCTATGGAAGCTATTATTACTGGAATAATTCTAGCTATGGCTAGAATTATAGGTGAATCAGCTCCAATTTATCTAACACTAGGAACAGCAATAAGAATGCCAAGTGAAGGATTTATGTCATCAGGAGCAACACTTACTACTGGTATATATATGTTAGCTAGTGAAGCAGGACCTGGACAAGGTGAACAAATTGCTTGATTAATGTCGTTTACAGCTATTGTATTTGTTTTAACATTAAACTTTACAAGTGGTAGAATATCATCAGCTTTAGTTGGAGTTAAACATAAAACAGAGCATAAAATTAAAACATTATTTATTAATCTAACTAAGCGTCAAACTTATACAAATTCATTTAAATCTATAATTTTAAAAATTAATTTATCATTTAAAAAAGTATTTAAATCAATTATTAAATTATTTAACATTAAATTATTTATTAAAAATATCAATCAAACTATAGAAAAAAGAAAAGAATATCAAAAAACCAAAAAAAGAGGTAAAAAATAATGAACAGAAGTATTAATAAAAATTCAACTTATCAAAAAAAAGAAAGACCAACTGTAATAGAAATTAAAAACTTTAATTTCTATTACAATAACGGTAAAAAACACTCTTTATTTGATATTAATATGGATATTAAAGAACGTACTATTACTACATTTATTGGACCTAGTGGTTGTGGTAAAACTACTTTATTAAAATCATTAAATAGAATGAATGATTTAGTTGATGGTACAAGAGTTACTGGTGATATTCTAATTTTTGGTGAAGATATTTACGGAGATAATTCTGATATTACTAAATTAAGAACTGAAGTTGGTATGGTATTTCAAAAACCTAATCCATTTCCTATGTCAATATATGAAAATGTAATATATGGTCCTAAATCTCAAGGAATTAAAGATAAAGATGTTTTACATCAAATATGTCAAGAATCACTAGAAAAAGCAGCTTTATGAGATGAAGTTAAAGATATATTACACACTGCTGCATTAGGGTTAAGTGGTGGTCAACAACAAAGATTATGTATAGCAAGAGCAATTGCTATGAAACCTAAAATTCTTTTAATGGATGAACCAACCTCTGCTTTAGATCCAATTGCTACTTTAAAAGTTGAAGAATTAGTTTTAGATCTTAAAAAAGAATATACAATTGTAATGGTTACTCATTCAATGCAACAAGCAACAAGAATTAGTGATTACACTGGATTCTTTTTAAAAGGTGAATTAGTTGAATATAATAAAACTAAAAAGATCTTTACTAATCCTAAAGATTCAAGAACAGAAGATTACATTTCAGGTAGATATGAGTAGGTGTAAGTTATGATAAATAAAATTTTAGATAAAGATGTAGAACAAATACGTAATATGATCGAAGAAATGATCGAAGAAACTAAAATTCAATATGCAGAAAGTTTTGCAATTATTAAAGAAAATAAAGAAGTTGAACTTGAAATGGTTATTGAACATGACAAGATTATTAACGATATGCAAAATCAATTTACTTCAGTTGCACTTTGAAAAATTTCAAAACAAAAATTAATTGCAAAAGATTTAAGATTAGCAATCGGTGGAATTTTAATTACTCGTGAGATTGAAAGAATAGCTGATTATTCAAAATCAATTTCAAAATTCTTTACAAAATTTAAACCAAGCCAAGAACATGAAGAAATGATTATTGAATTATTTCAATTAGTAGTTGATATGCTTGATACTTTTTCTCATCTTTTCCATAATAATCAAAACATTGATACAGCTAAAAAAATTACAGAACTAGAAATTAAAACAGATGCTAAATTTAAAGAATTTTACTCTATTTTAGTTGAGCATATTCAAAAAGCAAAAACATCAGAACAAGCAAAAGAACTGGCAGCACTATTAAAACAATTAATTAATTTAGAACGTGCAGGAGATCATTTAATTAACGTTCAAGAAATAGTTACATTTATAAATACAGGTAAATTTATTGAATTAAAAGAATATAAATAAAATATAAATCCTAGTTAGGATTTTTTATTTTTATAGTGATGAAAATTTATTTTATTTAACTTTTTATATTTGTTAAAATTGTTATAGACAAAAGGAGAATTTTTATGGGATTTTGATCTAAATTAAAAGAAAAAATAACATCAACTTCATCTGAAACTAAAACAGAAAAACAAACTGAAAAAGAACTTAAAAAGAAACAAAAACAAAAAGAAAAAGAAAAAAAAGCAGAAAGAGTAATGGCTAAATCTGCTTTAGATTTTTCAAATGATATTAAAAAATTATCTAAAAAATATAAACAAGCTGACGATGACTTTTTTGAAGAATTAGAAGAAGTATTAATTAAAACTGATATGGGTATGAAAATGGTTTTAAAAGTTTCAAATTCTGTTCAAAAAAAAGTTAAATCAAATTCTAGTTTTGAAGATATTAAAGAAATGTTAGTTGAATCACTACACGGTGCTTATACTGATAATGATTGAACTAAAAGTAAATATAAAATTAATTTCAAAGATAAAAGATTAAATATTTTTATGATGGTTGGAGTTAACGGAACAGGTAAAACTACTTCTTTAGCTAAAGTTGCTAATTATTATGCAGAACAAAATTATAAAGTTTTAATAGCAGCCGCTGATACTTTTAGAGCTGGAGCTGCTAAACAATTAGAAGAATGAATTATTCACAGATTGAACAATAAAGTTGATTTAATTCAAGCAAATAAACCTAACGCTGATCCTGCTAGTGTTGTATTTGATGCAGTTAAAAAAGCTAAAGAAGAAAATTATGATCTTTTATTAATTGATACAGCAGGAAGATTACAAAATAAAGTTAATTTAATGGCTGAACTTGAAAAGATGAACAAAATTATTCAAAACACACAAAAAGACGCTCCTCATGAAATTTTATTAGTAATTGATGCAACAACAGGACAAAACGGAGTTATTCAAGCTGAAGAGTTTAGTAAAGTTGCTAAAGTTAGTGGAATTATTCTTACTAAAATGGATAGTACAAGTAAGGGTGGAATTGGACTAGCTATTAAAGATCAATTAAATATTCCTATTAAAATGATTGGAATTGGTGAACAGGTTGAAGATATTAGTTTATTTGATATAGATCAATATATAGTTAATTTATCTAGTGGGTTTATGGAAAATGAAAAATAATATTATTGATAAAACAGTTAATTTATCTAATTTATTTGAAATATATAAAGAGTTATTAACTGATAAACAACAAGAGTATTTTTCACTATATATTAATGAAGATCTATCTTTAAATGAAATAGCTGAAGAATTTGAAATATCTAAAACTGCAGTTCATGATTCAATTACTAAAACTATTAAATTATTAAACCAATGAGAAAGTAAGCTTAATTTAAAAGAAAAACAAGATAAACTTATTTCTTTAATAGAAAAATTAGAAAATACTAACATTAATAATTCTGAAATTATAAAAATAATAAAAGAGGTGATTTAATGAAAATATTAATGATAGGTGATGTTTATGCAAGTTGTGGTAGAAATATTCTAGCTGAACATTTACCTAAAATAGTTAAAGAACATAATATTGATTTTGTTGTTGTAAATGGTGAAAATACAACTCATGGAAAATCACTTTCAAAAAAACATTATGATTTTTATAAACAATTAAATGTTGATGTTATAACTAGTGGAAATCACATTTTTAAAAATAAAGAAGTTTTAGAATATATAAATTCAACTGCCGATCTATTAAAACCAATGAATATGAGCGATCACACTCCTGGTAAAGGTTATGTAATAGTAAATAAAAATGATAAAAAAATTGCTGTTGTAAATTTAATGGGACAAAGTTTTATGGATCATTGTGATAATCCTTATAAAGTTATGGATGAATTTTTAGCTAAAAAATATCAGTATGATATTTTATTAGTTGATTTTCACGCAGAAACAACTGCTGAAAAAATAGCATTTGCTTGAAATTATGATGGAATTATTACAGCATTTGTAGGGACTCACACTCATGTGCCAACTGCTGATGAAAGAATATTACCTAAATCAACTGCATTTATAACCGATCTTGGTATGACTGGAGCTATTGATTCAGTTATTGGAGTTGAACCAGATGATGTTATATTTAAACAAAAAACAGGACTACCTGTTAAGTTTAGACCTGCGAACGGTAGAAGTGTGTTAAACGCTGTTGTTATTGAAATTGATGATAAAACAAATAAAGCAATAGATATAAAAAGACTATCAATTAAACAGTAATAAACATAAGATTATAAACTTATATATTAATTCATGATAGAATAAAAAATGTAATAAAACTTAATATTAAATTCTTATTAAGAATCACAGAGAGATAAAACTTGATGAAGTGATGGCAACCTATTAGATTAGGTGCTCAAATAAAGGCCATAAGGTAACAATAAGATTGTCAAATTAAAACACGGCAATTTTATGTCGTGTTTTTTATAAGGTTATAAGAATTGTATTAAGAACAAGGAGGAAAAAATGAAAAGATTATTTACAAGTGAAAGTGTTAGTGAAGGACATCCAGATAAGATTTGTGATCAAGTGTCTGATGCTATTTTAGATGCTTGTTTAAGTCAAGATAAAAACTCAAAAGTAGCATGTGAAGTATTTGCAACAACTAATTATTTATTAATAGCAGGTCAAATCACATCAACAGCTGTTGTTGATTATGAAAAAGTAGCAAGAAACGTTTTAAGAAATATTGGTTATACTAATGATGATTATGGTATTAATGCTGATACTTGTCAGATTGATATTAGAGTTGAAGGTCAATCTCCAGATATTGCAATGGGTGTTGATTTAGAAAATGATGAAATTGGTGGAGGAGATCAAGGTATTATGTTTGGTTATGCTACTAATGAATCTCAAACTTATCTACCTTTAGCAATTACAATGGCTCACGAATTAGTTTTTAATGCAACAAAACAAAGAAAACAAGGTCTATTTAAGTGAGCTAGACCTGATATGAAATCTCAAGTAACTATTGATTATACTGATATAAATAATCCTAAAATTGATACTATCTTAATGTCAATTCAACACGATCCAGACTATAATGAAGCTGAGTTTAAAAAATACATAAAAGAAAATATTATGGATTTAGTTGCTGATGAATTTAACATGAATAAAGATTTTAAAGTTTTAATTAATCCAACAGGTAGATTTGTAATAGGTGGACCTCAAGGAGATACTGGATTAACTGGAAGAAAAATTATTGTTGATACTTATGGAGGTTATGCACGTCATGGTGGTGGTGCATTTTCTGGAAAAGATTCAACTAAAGTAGATAGATCAGCAGCATACATGTGCAGATATGTTGCTAAAAATATAGTAGCAGCAGGATTAGCTGATAAAGTTGAAATTCAAGTAAGTTATGCAATTGGATTACCTAGACCTATATCTATTTTTATTGAAACTTTTAACACTGAAAAAGTACCATTAGATAAAATATATCAAGCAGTAGAAGAAAACTTCGACTTTTCAGTATCTGGAATGATTAAGACTTTAAAATTGCGTGAACCGGTATTTTTCAAAACATCAAAATACGGTCATTTTGGTAAAGCTGATTTTAGTTGAGAACAAACTGATAAAGCTGATATTCTAAAGGAGTATAAATAATGTTTTTAGAAGTAGTAGCAATAAGTCTTACTGATATTAGAAAAATTAATAACTCAAAAGCAGATAAAATACAATTTTGTAAAAATTTAGATGTAAATGGATTAACTCCAAACATTGATGATATTTTAGTAGCTGATCAAATAGCTTTAAAACCAATTGATATTATGATAAGAACTTCAGATGATAATTTTATTTTCACTGAATATGAATTAAGAAAACAAATTCAAATGATTTCAATGATTTCGAAACTATCTAATATTAATGGTGTTGTAATTGGAGCTTTAAATAATCAATCAACTATTAATGAAACATTTTTAGAACAAGTAAATAAAGTTAGAGCAAATTTAAAATTAACTTTTCATCAAGCTTTTGATCAAGTTAAAGATTTTAAACAAGCATTAAATATTTTAGAAAAACACAATATAGATAGTGTATTAATAAGTGTTAGTGAAGATTTAGAAAAATCATTAAAAGATATTAAAGAATTAAAAAGTGCTTATCCTAAAATTAAATTTGTAATTAATTTCGAAACTAATCAAAATATTAAAAAATATATTAAAGCTAGAGATTATGTGCATATTTCAACTTCTGCTAGAGTTGATCAAAATTTAAATTCTGAAATTTCAATTGAAAATATTAACGCATTTAAGGAAAAATAAAAATGATAAAAAAAGTAAAAATAATTGGAGCTGGATTAGCGGGTTGTGAAGCTGCTTGATTTTTAGCTAATAACAATATTCAAGTTGAATTATATGAAGCAAAAACAATTAAACATAATGAAGTTCAAAAAACTGATGATTTGTGTGAATTAGTTTGTTCTAATACTTTTAGAAGTCAATCTTTATTAAACGCTGCTGGAATATTAAAAAGTGAGATGAGAATGTTAGGTTCATTAGTTTTAAAAATAGCTGATGAATGTAAAATTCAAGGCGATGACGCTTTAGCTGTTGATAGAGTAGAATTTTCTCAAAAAGTAACTCAAGCTATTAAAAATCATCCTAATATAACATTAATTTCTAAAAATGTAGATAGTATTGATGATGAAAATGATATTACTTTAATTGCTACTGGACCTTTAACTACTGATGAATTAAAACAAGATATACAAAGATTAATAGGAAAACAAAAACTATTTTTTATGGACGCATCAGCTCCAATTGTTAAAAAAGATTCAATAGATTTTAATAAGGTTTATTATGCTGGAAGACATAATAAAGGTAAATATATTTGTTGTCCTTTTACTGAACAAGAGTTTAATAATTTTGTTAACGAGTTAGTTAATGCAGATCAAGTTCAATTAAAAGATTTTGAAAAATCAATCTTTTTTAAAGGTTGTCAACCAATTGAACAACTTGCTAAAACAAGTAAAAAATTACTTTTAAAAGGACCTATGTCACCTAATAATTTATTAGATGAGAATAACAATCAACCTTATGCTGTTGTTCAACTTCGTCAAGATGATGCTAAAGATAGTTTATATAATATAGTTGGATTTCAAACTAACTTAAAATGACCTGAACAAAAAAGAGTGTTTAGTTTAATTCCTGGATTAGAAAATTTAAAAATTGTTAGATATGGAGTAATGCATAAAAATTATTATATTAATTCTCCTAAGATTTTAAATTTCAAACTACAGACTAAAAGAAAAAGAAATGTCTTTTTTGCAGGACAAATTACTGGAGTTGAAGGTTATATCGAATCAGCTAGTTCAGGTATTTGAGCAGGTATTAACATTTTAGCTTTTATAAATAATAAAAAAATAAAACCGTTATCAAATAAAACTGTTTTAGGAGCATTAACAAACTATATAACAAATGAAAAAATATCTAGTTTAAAACCAATGAAGTGTAATTTAGGAATTTTAGATCAAGATAATAAAAACTCTCAAGAACAATTTTATTCATACAATAATTCATCTAAAGAATTAGCTCAATATCTAGATCAATTAAAAGAAATTATGAAAATTAATTTAGAATAGTTTATGAAAATATTAAAACTAAAACCTCATTTTTCTGAAAGATTATGAGGTGGGCAAAATTTAAAAAAATTCGGATTCGATATTGATGAAAATAAAAAAATAGGTGAATCTTGGGTAATTTCAGCTCACGAAAACGGTTTAAGTTATGTTGTTAGTGATGATGAATATAATAATTTAAGTTTAAAAGAACTATTTGAAAATCATAAACACCTTTTTAATAACTTTAAAGGAGAATATCCTTTATTATCAAAAATTATCTCAGCAAATGAGAATTTATCAGTACAAGTTCATCCAGATGATAATTACGCTTTAACTCATCACAATCAACTAGGAAAACCTGAAAGTTGATATGTTTTAGATTGTGATGACAATGCCCAACTTATTTATGGACATAATGCTAAAACAAAAGAAGAATTAATTGAAATGATTAATAGCAATAATTGAGATCGATTTTTAAAAAAAGTTGATATTAAAAAAGGTGACTTTTTATATGTTCCTGCTGGTAAAGTTCACGCAATAACTAGTAATGTTACAGTTTTTGAATTGCAAAGATCTAGTGATATTACTTATAGGTTTTATGATTACAATAGAGTTGATCCTAAAACTGGAAAGCTAAGAAGATTAGATATAGAACATTGTTTAAATTGTACAACTATTCCTGATTCTCAAATTGATATTATTAATAAAAAAGAAGGTTTATTATTTAGTTCTGATGTGTTTTCATTATATGTTTTAGATTGCAAAACAAGAAAAGAATTTAACATAGTTGAAAAGTGTGATTGATTACAATTAACAGTTATTCAAGGACAAGGAAAAATTAATGGCATTGATTTTAAACAAGGCCAATCAGCTATTACAATTAATGGTATTGAACCATTAAAAATAGAAGGACAAATCAAGATAGTTATTTCTTGAATTAAAAATAATGAATAATTTAAATAAAAGTTGAAATGAACTATTTGAAAAATTAAATTTAAATCAAGAAATTAATAATTTAATTGATCAAATATATAGTGATAAAGAAACTATTTTTCCTAAAAAAGAAGATGTTTTAAAACTATTTGAACTAAGTGATTTAAATAATGTTAAAGTTGTTATAATTGGTCAAGATCCATATCATAACTATAATCAAGCTAATGGAATAGCTTTTAGTGTAACTAACCAAGTAAAGGCTCCTGCAAGTTTAAAAAATATTTTTAAAGAATTAAAATCAGATTTAAATATAGATCATTTTACTAATAATTCACTAGAATGATGAGTTAAACAAGGAGTATTACTAATTAATACTTGTTGAACAGTTCAAGCACATAAACCAGGTTCTCATAATAATTTAGGTTGACAAAATATTACTAAAATCATTTTAGAAAATGTTATATTACATAATCAAGATGTTATATTTTGTTTATGAGGAAATTATGCAAAACAAGTTTATGAATCATTAAATATTAAACCCAAACACGTTATTAGTTCAGCTCATCCATCACCTTTTAGTTATAAAAAAGGTTTTGAAAACACTAAACCATTTAGTAAAATTAATAATATCTTAAAAGAGTTAGACTTAACAACTATTGACTGAAGTAAATAGTTAAAAACAAATAAGAAAAGGATTTTATATATGAAAAAAATAAATGAAATATCATTAGATAAAAACCCTATTAATGCTGTTGTAAGAATTGAAAAAGCAATTGTTTCTACAGGAAGTAGTGGTGCAAATTATTTAATATTACATTTAGCTGATGCAACTGGAAGAATTGAAGCTAGAAAATGAATCGTAACTGAACAAGATAGAGAACTTTTAAAACCTAATGCTATTATTTTATTAGAAAACACAATAGTATCTGAATATAGAGGTGTTTTACAGTTAAAAATAGATGATTATAAAGTAATTGATGAAAATCAGTTAAGCTTTTATGGTATTAAAAAAGAAGATCTATTTATATCAGCTCCATTAGATATAAATAGAGAATATAATAATTTATTAAATATTCTTTCTTCAATTAAAAATGATACATACAGACAAATTACTATTAAATTAATTGAAAAATATAAAGAACAATTCTTAACATTTCCAGCAGCAATGAGTATTCATCACAATGTTACAGGAGGATTATTCTGACATAGTTATACATTAGTAAAAAACGCTTTAGCATTAAAACCAAGTTATCAATATGCATCAATTGATTGAGAGTTATTAATTTGTGGAGCTATATTACATGATATCGGTAAAGTTATTGAAATAGTTGATGTAAGTGGAAGTGATTATAGTTTAGAAGGGAAATTATTAGGTCACATTTCTATAGGTAATGCTGAAATTAATAAAATAGCTCAAGAACTAAATATATATAAAGATGAATCTAATAACATTAATAGTGATGTCACTTTACTTCAACATATGGTATTAGCAAGTCATGGTAAAAAAGAATTCGGATCACCAGTTGAACCGGTTTTAATTGAAGCAATTATTTTATCAATGTTAGATGATTTAGATGCTAAAGTATTTAAAATTAATGATGAACTTAGAAAAGTTGAATCAGTAAATAATTGAACACAAAGAATAATTTCAGTTGATAATAGAATGTTTTATAAACATAAAAAATAGAAGTCATGTGACTTCTATTTTTAATTATTTATTTTATTAACAGTGTTGAATGTTACTTTTTTAATTTTGGATATTTATATATTTTTTAATTAATCAGAAACGATTAAACAACATTATAAACTACCTGTATATAATCAAATTTCTCTCAATTAATCAACTCAGTGTATAGTTCCTTCGGCAAGATTTCTTTTTACTTGTATTGGTAAAAAAGCTTCTCATAATTCAGCATTGACAGTTTTGAAAATAGGTACACCTGGATTCATAAAACTTGTTACTATTGGATCTGGATGCATTTTTCATGAAGCAAGAGATTGTCTAAAATTTTGTGCAGATCATAAAAATTTAGTAAAATTTTCAACTTTAGAAACATTTCAACGCTCTATTTTATGGTTAAATGTTGGTGACTCATGAAACATATGACTCATATTAGTTACATTTGAAGTATCCCATTTTTCTAAATTTTCTATTTCTGTAGCTTGAGTGTGTTCAAATGCATTACTAAGATCTGTAATGAACCATGGTAATTCTTCTGGCACTTTTGTAATGTGAGGGCTTATTGGCTCAATTCGGCCTTCTAAAGTGTATCCGATTGTATCTAATGCTGTAGCACCTTCGTGTTTCTTTAATTGTCTTGGATAAGTTATAGCTGTAAATAACTCGATTTCTATAGAGTTCAGTTTAACTTTTAATGTTGGACCATTCGACATATTATGAGTCTCAATAAGATTAAATTTTTTGTTTGAATCTTCTAATTCAAGTTTAATACCGGAAGCTCGCTCAAATCTTTGTAACAAATCTTGGCAACTTTCTCCTCCTCAGATAGTTTCTCGAATTTTTTGAGATCAAGCACGTTCAACAACTTCTTTTATTACTCTCTCGTTTGCTTCGAAATGTCTAATTTTGCCTTGTAAATCTTCTACAACAGATTTGTTTTGCTCATTTTCTAATTTTAATTTTTCTATATTTTCAGTAATGGATTTAATTTCATCTTTCATTCTAGTAATCGCTTGTTCTACTCTAACAATCTCTTGTTGTATATGTACATTTTCATCTTTAATTTTTTGTAGCTCTTCTAATTCTAGTTTAGCTTTATTTAACTCTGCTTCCATACTATCTTTGTCTGATTTTAAACTACCTATTTGTGAACTAATTTCTGAAATTTTTTCTCTTAATCTTCTAATAGAACCGTTCAATGAATTGTTAAGTTGTTCTGCATTTGCGTTATCCGACTGGTTATTAATAGAGTGGTTATGTCTTTTTGAAAAATTAAAACCGACAAAAGTAGGTATAGCTAATGCTGTTGGTATTAAAACTGAAATCAATGCAATTAATTTAGACTTTTTCATATCAAAAAACCTCCTTATTGAATTTATTATTAGTTTTAATTATTAAAATTCTTTAATTTTTATTATTTAATGTGTCTAGCATCATTAACATGACGTTCCCGAATTATTTTAGGCACACAAGCTTCTCGCATTGCCCCGTTACTTCAAATAGGTACTGGATTATTCATAAATCTTTCTGTTTTTGCATTTGAAGATATTTCTCAAGAACCTATTGACTTTTCAAAAAGAGTGCATGATCAAAACATTCATTCAAAATTCATAACATTTTTTACATTTCAATGACCTATTTGTTGATTGATTCAAGATTCAAAAAACATATGACTCATATTAGTTACATTTGAAGTATCTCAATGTTGTATTCCATCAATTTCTCCATGATTAGTTTTGTAAAAAGCTCTGCTGAGATCTGTAATGAACCAAGGTAATGTTATAGGTACTTTATTAATATTAGGACTTATTGGTTGAATTTTACCCTTATCGTCATATCCAAATTGCACTAATTCATCGCCGTTTTCTATTTTATCTTGACTAAGTTTGTATGCAGCATTTGAAGGTAAATCAAACCTTATATTGAACGTTTTAACTTTAAGGTTATTATTAAATTTTTTATTATTAATGTGAATTGGGTCATCTTTTATTCTTAAATCTTGTAATTCAAGACGTATTCCAGTTTCTTTTTCAAATCTTTGTAATAAAGAAAAACAAGTTTCTTTCTCTCAAATAGTATTTTTAAATCTACTATTTCAAATATGAAGAACCATAAGTCTATATGCTTCTTCATTTTTTCTAAAAGTTTCAAGCTTGGATTCGTTATCACTTTTTTGTCTTTCAAACCCTTCTTTATCTCTTTGAAGTGTTGCTAGTTCGTCATCAATGTCTCGAGGGCGATTATTTAATTTATCTGATTCTTTAAGTAATGCATCTAGCTTTTCTTTTAAAGATTCATTGCTTCCAGAACTTTCAAATTCTTCTTTAATAGTACGTATTTGTTGATCGATTTCAAATTTTTGTTTTTCTACTTTTTGTTTTTCATCTTTTAATGCATTTATTTTTCCTTGAATTTCTATAATCTTAATTCTCAAGTCGTTAATATGCTTATTTAAAGATGTCAATATTTCATTTTCACTTTTCTCGTTTGATTGGTCACTTATAAAATGGTCATTTTTTTCATTAAATCTATGACTAATAACAGAAGATGCTGTTAATGCTGTTGGTATTAAAACTGAAACTAATGTTATTAATTTAAGTATTTTCATATTAAATGACCTCTTTAATAAAATAATTATTAATGTTTATTAGTACATATTTATAAATATTTTACAATTCCAAAAAAAAAAAAAAAAGACTTGACAAAGTCCCTACTGTGTGATGGCATGTTATCAATATCTCCTGCATTTCCAATTAATTTAGAAATACCAGCAACACCATGTCTATAATATTTGCTTTCTCACAAAGATATTGTCGATGCGTTCTTTATATTAAAATGTTTTGCTGTTTCTAAAAACTTAAATTATTTTCATTTTTATATTTTATAACAGCAATTTTAAACTCAGAAGTGTATATAGATTTATTCTTACTCTTCCTAATACCTCTAATACCAAAAGATTCATATTGACATTTCCAATTAACTATCGTGTTAATGTTTATTCCATACTCTCTAGACACTTGAGTAATAGTCTTACCACTTAATAATTCTTTTATGATTCTCTTTTTGATCTCATATAAATACTTCGCCATAAATATAGTAAGTTCTTGTCTAGATAAATGTAGCTATGTTTATATAGAATTATTTATATGAAACTAAAAAGAAAAATGAATAGAAGTATTTACAATTAAAATTGTTTAAAAGCGCAAAAAAACACCTCAAAAGCATGAGGTCCTACGTTTCCCACTTTAAGCATAAAATAACAGTTTAAACTTATAAACCTAAATTTATAAGCCAACTGTTATTTTTTTAAAACTTCTAAAATAGTGTGATAAGTATCTCAACTTTCTTTTAACTCATCATTAAACACTTGTATTGTTTCTGTTTTTTGTTTGTTTACAAATACCTCAATTTCTTTAACATCTTTAATAACGTTAATCATTTTATGTTCAGTAATTCTATCTTTACCTTGTAATTCTAATCTAGAATTTAAAAGATAAATTACATAATTTAAGAACACTAAAGATACAAAACATAGACATATATATCCAACAATATGATTTCATGTTGATAAATACATCGGACGAAGTGACAATTTACCTTTTAATGTTTTAAAATTAGATTCAATTTGTCACTGTTTCGAATATAGATTTACAATATCAACTACAGATAAATCAGTTCTATTTGTTTCATAAACATAATATCCATCGTATTTTTCATCTTCTTGTATTTTAGCTAAATCCAATTCATAAAAAGCACCTTTATTTATAGGTTTGAAAAACTTATATTTTTTTGAACCAGCTAAATTTTCATAAGAAACTAGATTATCTTTGTTCATCTTTTTATGAAATTTTGAACTAAGATATCTCTATCATTTTTGTCTTTTATTGCACGTTTTTACTATAAGTTATTATTTGTTTTCTGAAATGACCGTTTGGTCGTTTTTTGTTGTAAAAGAAGCTATATCACGAACTTTGTATTTAAAAGATCCATCATTTATATAATCTTTTTCATCTAAAACGTATTCTTTAAATTGTTTGCTACCAGCTTTCATTCTATAAGAAATTATGTAATTTCAATTTTTAGATTCTAAGAATCTAATGTTTTTGTTAATGCTCATACCTTTATCAGCGATGATAGTTACTGTGTTTATTTCATAAAGGTTCGCAATTTCTAGCATAAAAGGGATAAATGTATTTGAATCAGCACTATTTCCAGGAAAAACTTTGTAATGTAATGGAATTCCATTTTCATCAGTTGCCATTCCTATTACAATTTGATCTTCTTTGAATTTTCCATCTTTTGAATAACCAGGTTTTTAAAACCTTCTCTTGAGAATGTTTCAAAATATGCGGTTGTTGCATCAAATCACAATACATCAATTTTTCTGTTTGTGTTATCGCAAATTTTCTTGTTTAAGTTTTTAAAATCTCATCTTTGTTTTTTGCAATGTAATCTAATGATCTATAAAATGAATTTTTTGAATGAGTATCAATTCTTTCTTTTTTATTGTTTTGTAAGTGTTAAATACGCTAATTGGATTTTTAATTCTTTGATAAATTAACTGCATAATAACATCTTTTAGTGTTGTTGATCTTGTAGTAGAGCAATTATCGAAAATATCGAAATAATCAAAGAGTTTTTCAATAATCTCGTAACCTTTATACCTTTCTATAACCTCTTTTTTCAGCGATTTTTTCTCTTTGAAAATTTCATCTAACTTTGTCTTAGCTTGTTCTTTTGTTCAAGATAGCGGGAAGTTTGCAATAACTGCTTTAATCACACTTAGTGGATCATCGTGATATTCTTTCAATTCATGTAAATAACCATAACCAAATCTGAATTCATACCCCTTGTTATCTCTTCTTGGCACCCCAATTGATAAATATTCACCCTTTTTAACTCTTGCTATTGATGTTCTTTCATTGTCTTTTTGTATCTTTTCTTGACTTTTTCATATTTGTATTATATCATATTTAAGCATAAAAGTATAGATATTTATATTTTTTTATAAAAAAATATAGCTACTAAAAACGTGCTGTTTTTGTAGCTAAGTGGGAAACGTAGGAAGAAAAATGAATAGAAGTATTTACAATTAAAATTGTTTAAAAGCGCAAAAAAAACACCTCAAAAGCATGAGGTGTTTTAATGTAATTTAATTATTTAAGAGATTCATAAACAGACTTAACATCTTTAGTTTCAACTTTATTTGCACTTAAGATGAAACCTTCATTTTCTTTATATTTAGGAATAATGTGTTCGTGATAGTGAAATACTGATTGACCAGCAATTGCTTCTTGATTTGATAAGTAATTAAATGCTTGAACATTTAATTTATCCTTTAAAATTTGAACTATTTGTTTTTTAGCAATAGCTACTTCTTTTAAATAGTTATCATCACATTCACTGAAGTTTTTGAAATGTTTTTTAGGAATAACTATACAATGACCTTCGCTTGCTGGTTGTATATCTAAGAATGCAAACACATTATCATTTTCATAAACTTTATATGAAGGAATTTCGTTGTTTATTATTTTACAGAATATGCAATCCATAATTTATACCTCTTATTAGTCAAATGTTACTTCATCATCACGTATGAATTTTTTAATTTCTTTAAATAATTCTTCATATTTAACACTATCTGATTTTAGATATTGACTGTATAATTCAGTTTTAGCTGAGTTTTTAACATCATCATTATTTGAGATAATTGATTTTAATTGATCTAATAATGTTTGTTTATTTTCAACAGATAAACTTAAAACGTCAGCTGAACTTTTATCTGAGTTAAATCAATCAAAAATTGAGTTTTGTTTATCTAAAACGTCTCTATAGTTTTTAATGTTGTAATCATAAGTTATAAATGAGTTTGCAAAGTTAGCATCAACACTACTAAATAACTCTTTATTATTGTTATTCTTGTCACTTAATTTTTTAGTTACATCTAAAGTTTTATATTCAGATTTTTCAACTTTTTTAAGTGTAATAGTTTTTTCATCTTTGTTATTGTAAATAACTTTGATTTTACCTTCTGCTTGACCGTTTTTTAATTTAACGTATCATTTTTTATCTTTATGAGCTATTTCAACATTATTTGCATCAGCGTTAGGGATATCACTTATTATAACTTCTTCTGCATTGTTATTTTTATTAGTAATATCAAATTTTTGACTCATATCTGTTCAAGTATTTTCTAATACGTTTAAATTGTATTGATCTTTATCTTTTTTAATTTGAATATCACTTGTTGAGAAAACATCATTTAGATAAATTGGTAATACAAATACAACATCTTTGTTACCTTTTACATCTGAATCATAACCTTTACCATTATTTGTTAATACCATAGGTGTATTAGTTTTTGATACTTCTTTTTTAGCATCATCAGATATTTTTAAATCTCCATTTAAACTTTTAACAGTATCTTTATCATTTTGAACAAATCCATTAAATCCTGACATAGCTAAGAATGGATCTGATCCTTGTTTACTTTCGTTTTGGATATTTAAACCTTTATTACCTTCAGCTGAGTTATCTGTTGTGATTGTGTTGTAAATAGATTTTAATTGTATTTTGTTATTTTTTAATTTTGGACCAACTGCAAATTTGTCATTAATTAATTTATCTATTTGACCTATATTTTTTTCTTCAGTTGATAATGATCAAACCATTTTAATGTTAGAAATTGTATTAGATTGTTGGTTGAAATTTGTTTGAATATTACTAATTAATTGGTTAGTAACGTTTAATACAAGTTTTCTTGATGATGCTGTTGAGTTATCAAAAATATCATCATATAATTTTGCATCTAAGTATGAACTACCTAATAAGTTTGAGAATAATTTTGATTCAATTTTAGTTTTAAAGTAATAAGCGAATCTGTGTTTGATAATTCCTTCACCATTTGTTTCAAATGTTTTATTTTCTTCATTTGTATATCATGTGATTGAACTTTCAGAGTCACCTTTACCATTTTTATCAACACTATTTGTATTTGTAATATAGTCTTGATTTTTAGATTTTTCATTATCTAAAATACCAATTCTAAAGTTTTTTCCTAAGTTAGTTAATAGTTCAATAGAAGGAATTTGATAAATACTTATTTTTGATCCAGAGTTAAGAACATCAAATTCTCCTGTCATTTGTCATCTTAATCATTTATCATTTTCTGATTTGAAATATATAGCATATTTACCAGCTTGTTCTTTACCATTAACTTTTAGTTTAATTGGATTTAATGGGTGAATTTTATCTCTATAAGTTTTATCAGTTTCATCAATATCAGCACCTGATTCAATTCTTTTTGTTGTATATTCATTAAATAAATTGAATGTTGCTAAGTTAGATAAAACTTCTTTATTTCTTTCAAATCCAGCGTTATCAGAATCACCAGTTAAACCAAGATTATTGTTTAGATTGATTATAGAACTCTTGTAGTTAGCTGCTGAAATTCTTTCATTCATCATATCAATAATTCTATTTTTATA
This sequence comes from Mycoplasma cottewii, assembly GCF_024918975.1. Classification (NCBI taxonomy): domain Bacteria; kingdom Bacillati; phylum Mycoplasmatota; class Mollicutes; order Mycoplasmatales; family Mycoplasmataceae; genus Mycoplasma; species Mycoplasma cottewii. The sequence goes on from NZ_CP103424.1 coordinate 757,413, forward strand.
ATCAATATCTTTATAGAAAATATCTCCATTATCGAATTTGAAGTTTTCGTCGTTTGTTAAACCATAAATAATTTTATTTGCTAATTCATCAGTAATTGTTACGTCTTTAAATCTTTGAACTGAACCACATGAAACAGCAGTAATAGCAGTACCTGAAATAAGAGAAAGAGATGTTATAAAACCTAGTAATTTTTTCATATTATCTTTCCTCCTTTTCACTTTTTACTTCTTGATTTGGGTTAAAAATATCTGAGTTTAACAATGCTTCAAATCTTTTTTTGTTATCTGAAGTTAAATCGATTGCTTGATCTGGAATAAATTCTTCTTTATTAATATCACCTTTAGATTGAGCATCTCAATTTTCTAAGATTGATTTTACTCATTTTTGGTTTTCTGATAAGAATTGTCCAATAGATGCAGTTTTTTCCATTTTTTGTCTATCTAAAATAACTTTTGTTACTAAATGATCAAATTCAGTTTTAACATCTGCACCTAATTTTTTATCGTTATTAGGTTCAACACTTTCTTCAGCAGGAATTTTAATTATTTTATTTATAATTTCATTATTATTAAATACTTTTGAGAATAATCCTAATAATCAACTTGCTTGTGAACCTAAATTTTTATCTGATGAATCAGTTGATTTAGACGCTTCATTTAAGATGTTTGTATTATAGAATGTTTTAGTTTTTGTATTGTCAATTAAAGAAGTGTTAACTAAGAATCTTTCGTAATTGTTTTTAATATTGTTATTTAAGTGTTCAATTTCTACTCCCATGTTTGAAACGGCTATAGAATTTTTCTTATCACTTTCAGATCAATCTCATACTTTATCTGCAACTTGATTTACAGCTGCGTTTTCAGCAGGAGCTGTTTCTGATTCTCCTAATAATACTTTAGGTTTAGCATCTTTTAACATAGAGTTTACTAAGTAAGGAACTAAATCTTTACCAAATTCTGAAGTATATAGAGAATCTATTTTTTTCAATACTGCTGTTTGTTTATTAATATCAATTTCTTTTTTATCACTAGGTTGAGTATTCATTAATTTGTATCCATCAACTTTAGTAATATGTAATCCATCACCATCAATATAAGCGATTATTCCATTATCTTTATTTAACACAGTAAACATATTTTTATTCATGTTTTTACCGTTGTTATCTGAATCTTTTTCACTTAGTGCTTTTTGGTTTATTTTTTCAAATAATTTAATAACGTTTGCAATAGCAGTTTTTGTTGTGTCACGACCTTCAAGTGCACTAATAATTAAATCTGCTTGACCACTGTTTATACCATATTTAATTAGATCGTTTTTTTCTAGTTGAGCTTCACCATCTCATTTAAAAGTATTAGATTTATTATCTTTTTGATTTGTTATGAAATCATATACTGAGTATTTAGCTACATTAGAAAATGTTGTGTCACTGATTGTTAGTAAGTCTCCAGTTTTATTAATTTTATGATAAGTGTTTTCTTTATCTCATTGAGTTCAATCTTTAAAACTTTTTGCTCCACCGTTAACATCAGCTCTTATAGTACGGTTTGCTCCTCTGAAAATAGTATCAAAACGACTTAATCCAGCTGTATCAGGAATATCATTATCATTTTCTTTTTCATCATCATTTACATAAGCTTGAAGTGTTGCAGCAATACCTTGGAATCTATCTACAAGTTCTTTTGTTAAATCAGTTCCACTAGATGAAATTGGAATTAATGCTTCTAATGTTAATTGTTTTTCAACATCTTCTTTTTTCTTAGAATTTGCAAAATTAAATATTAAGTCTGATACCATTACTGGTTTTTCAGTATTAAAGTAATTATCTATAGAGAATTTTTGTGAATCAGTAATTGAACCAAAGTTTCCTTTAATATCATCTCTTTTTAGATCTTTTCCATTTAAAACAGGAATTTGTTTTACTATTTTAGATCAAGATTGAGGTCTTAAACCTTCAAAGTTTACGAATTTATCTGATCCATCATAGTTATTTGATTGAACATAATTTGAGAATTCGATTATACCTTTATTTGAACTATCATCTTTGTTTGAGAATCTTTTTAAAATAGTTTTAATTCAGTCAACTTTATCTTGTTCATCTTTAATTTTCTTTTGAATTTGTTCTGGTGAACTATAAGTAATTGAAATGTTATCTTTTCCAAATTCAATACCACCAACTGAGTTTACTAAATCTGTAAATGAAGTGATTGATGAATCATTTCAATTCATTTTACCTTCTTCTTTACTAAATGCTTCTTTAACTGCTTTAGCTAAATCATCTAAAGTATTTTTATTTTTATAAACATCAACACCAGCAAACTTTTTAACAATAACATTAATATCTAAATCATTAGTTTGAATACCTTTTCTTCATAATGAATTAGAAATTGTTGAATTGAACATTAAAGTATTTTTTAATCTGATAAAAGCACTATTTGAAGGATCGTTTAAAATGTAGTCTGATAAAAAGGCGTTTTCTAAACTTTCTTGATCTCTTTTAACTCCTTTGAATTTATCTTCTAAGAATTTAATATAGTCTTTGTGTTTATCTTTAAACTCATTATCTCTTTTATCTTTTAAAGCATTATGAGCAAAACTATATAAACTGTTAGCAGTTGTTCCGTCTTTTTTACCTAAAAGATTTTCAAGTTCAGTATTTAAGCTTTCATCTCAACCGCGTTCTTGCGCTTCTTTTCCTGTTGGTAATTTAAATTCTCCTTTTTCAGAAATACCTTTTAAAAGTCCTACAGCTAAAATATTATAAAACTTGTTAATAAACCCTTCGTCTTGATTCACACCATTTCATTCTTTATATCAACTTAATAAAGCTTTTGCATCGATATCAAATTCTCCATTATCTTTAATAAATTGAGAGTTTGTTCGTTCTTCTTCTTTTTTACATGAAACAACTCCTGTCATAGCAGTTGCTGCAAAAGTAAAAGTCGACAGTAATGTTATAAGTTTTTTCATTTATTTAACCTCCTTTGAAATTTAAGCAATACGAAAAACTTCTTTTTATAGAATCATCAATAATTATATAATAATATTATTTTGATAACTATGAAAAATTAAAATTTGTATACAATAAAAAAAGATATAAATTTAAAATATAAATAAATGTAGGTGAAATTATGGATATATTTAAAAATATTAAACAAGAGTTTCCGGTTCTTAATAACAATAAAGAATTAGTTTATTTTGACAGTGGAGCTACAACATTAAAACATCAAAGTGTAATTCAAGCTGAAATGGATTATTTAAATTATATTAGTACTAATCCACACTCAACTGATTATAAATTAGGTTACAAATCAATTGAATTTTTAAATGAAACTAGAAAACTAACTAAAGAATTTATAAATGCTAAAAATGAAAGTGAAATTATTTTTACAAACGGAGCAACTCATGCATTAAATCAAATAGCTTATGGTTTAAGTCATTTATTAAATGAAGGTGATGAAATTCTAACAACTAGTTTAGAGCATTCAGCTAACTTATTACCTTGAGTTAATGTAGCTAAAAAAACTAAAGCAGTTGTTAAACCTTTATTTTTAACTAGTGAGTATGGTATTGATATTGATAAATTAGATCAAGTGATTAATTCAAAAACTAAAATCATTACTTTTGCTCATGTTTCAAACACTACAGGTTATGTAAATGATATTAAAGCTATTATTAAAAAAATTAGAAGCATAAAAGATGATGTAATAGTTGTAGTTGATGCAGCTCAATCAGCAGCTCACGCTAAAATTGATGTAGTTGATTGAGATGTTGATTTTCTAGCAATAGCATCACATAAAATGTATGGACCTTTTGGAGTTGGTGTTTTATATGGTAAATATCACTTATTAGATCAACTAGAACCTATTTTTTATGGTGGAGGAATGAGTTTAGAAATTTCAAAAGATTTTAAAGATTATAAACTAGCAAGTTTACCTAATAAATTAGAAGCAGGAACACCTAATATTTCAGGAATAGTAGCATTTAACCAAGCAATTAAATTTATTACTAGTTTAAATGTTGATAAAATTGCTGAACATGAACATAGTTTAAAAAAATATTTAATAGAACAAATCAAATTAAACGATCTAGATAAATATATTACTTTTTATAATATTAATAATTATTCTCCTTTATTAATATTTAATGTTAGAAATATTAACCCTCAAGATATAGCTCACTTTTTAGATATTAAATATGATATAGCTTCAAGAGCTGGAGCGCATTGTGTTAGAAGATTAGCTGATGTAATTGGAACTGAAATCACTGTTAGAATAACTTTTGGAGTTTATAATACTAAAACTGATGTTGATAAATTAGTAGATGCTTTAAAAAATGCTGATAAATTCTTAGATGCTTTATTTTAGTTATGATAGATATTAATAACGATAGTTTATTAAGACAAATATTAATGAAGCATTTTACTAATTCAGATAATAAAACTTTATTAGATAATCCTAACGCTATTACTAAATTATTAAAATCAAATACATGTGCAGATCAACTAACTATACAAGTATTAATTGAATCAAATATTATTAAATCTATTAGATTTACAGGAAGTGCTTGTGTTGTTGCAACCAGTTCAACTGATATATTAATTAATCAAATTAAAGATAAAACTATTACTGAAAGTCTAGATATTATTTATAAATATAAAGATCTAATTGATAATGGTGATTTAACTAATATTAATGATTTAAATGAACTAGTAGTATTTAAAAATATACATAAACAAAAAAATAGAATATTATGTGCTAGTTTACCTATTAATGGTTTAATAGAAATATTAAAAGATTATGAATAAATTACAATTAAGAAAAATTATGTTAGAAAAAAGAAAAAATTTTTCTAATACATATATAGAGAGTAGTAATTTAATTATTACTAATCAAGTTATTGAATTTATTAAAAATCATAACTTTAAAAATATTTGCATTTATCTTTCTACTAAATATGAAGTTGAAACTAGAAAAATTATTGATTATTGTTTTTTAAATAATATTAAAGTTTTTGTTCCTAAAGTTTTACAAAACAATGATATGGAAATGATTAGATATTTAGATCACGATCATAATAGTTTAAATAAATTTAATATTTATGAACCTAGTAGTGATCAAACAATAAATAGTAGTGATATAGATTGTATTTTTACTCCTCTAGTAGGGTTTGATAAAAATTTAAACCGTATTGGTATGGGTAAAGGTTTTTATGATAAGTTCTTTAATTTAAATAAAAATAACTATTTAAAAGTAGGGTTAAGTTTTGATCAACAACTAATAAGTGATGATATTTTAAAAGATGAACATGATGTTAAATTAGATATTATAATTACAGAAAAATGTATCTATAATTAAATAGTGTAGTAATACGATGAAGATAAAAGAAAGGCAAGTAGAACATGATTAAAGTAAACTTAGATTATGCTGGCTTAGATTTTAATAAAATTGTTGATGAAGATAAAATCAAGCAAGTTCATGAAATGATTGTTAACAAAACTGGAAAAGGAAACGATTTTTTAGGTTGATTGGATTGACCAGAAAATTATGACAAAGCTGAATATGAAAAAATGAAACAAGTTGCTGGTGAACTACGTAGCAAAATTGATACATTAGTAATCATTGGGATTGGTGGATCATATTTAGGAATGCGTGCAGCTGATGAAATGATTCGTGGATTAAAACACAAAGACAAAGTTGAAGTTGTTTACGCAGGACACACTATGAGTTCAACTTATACAGCTCAATTAGTTGAATATTTAAAAGATAAAAACTTCGGAATTTGTGTAATTTCAAAATCAGGAACAACTACTGAACCAGGAGTTGCATTTAGAATTTTAGAACAAGAACTAGTAAATAAAGTTGGAATTGAAAAATCAAAAGAATTAATCGTTGCAGTTACTGATAAACAAAAAGGAGCATTAAAAAAATTAGCTGATGAAAAAGGATATGAAACTTTTGTTATTCCAGATGACATTGGTGGAAGATTCTCAGTTTTAACTCCTGTTGGTATTTTTGGATTATTAGTTGCTGGAATTAATACAGATAATATCTTTAAAGGAGCTAGAAAAGCAAAAGCTGATTTAGTTGCAAACGATTCTTCAAATGAAGCTTACAAATATGCTTTTGTAAGAAATTACTTATACAACCAAGGTTACAGAACTGAAGCATTAGTTACTTATGAATTACAATTACAAATGATAGCTGAATGATGAAAACAATTATTTGGTGAATCAGAAGGAAAAGAATTCAAAGCCTTATACCCAACATCAATGGTATTTTCAACAGATCTTCACTCATTAGGACAATGAGTTCAACAAGGTCCTAGAAATGTTATGTTTGAAACTGTTATTAAAATTAATAAACCAGTTAAAGATATTGACATTTTACCTGATAAAGATAACTATGATGGATTAAACTACTTAGTAGGAAAAAGTTTACATGAAATTAACCAAACTGCTTTAAAAGGAGTAGTTCAAGCTCATGCAGTAACAGGACAAATGCCAAACATTATTTTAGAATTTGAAAAAATGGATGATGAACAATTTGGATACTTAGTTTACTTCTTTGAATTAGCTGTTGCAATGAGTGGATATCTATTAGATGTTAACCCTTTCGATCAACCAGGTGTTGAAGTTTACAAATACAATATGTTTAAACTATTAGATAAACCAGGAGTTAAATAATAGATACATTGTTGTTAAAAAATAAAAAATTGACAGAAATTACTGTCAATTTTTATTTTTATTTTTTAATCATTATATTATAACTTGATGATCGCAAGCATTTTTTGTGTATTTCCACACTTTTTGCTTGTCTAGATTAATTTTAAAACATCTTTTTCCAATAAAAATTGTTTTAAACCTATATATAAAATTCCGTTTTCATCATGTCTTGGAATAATATCTTCATAAACAATTACTATTTTTTTAAAAGAATCATTTATTCTTTTTAATGATGATATTTCTTGTTCTCTTTTTTCAGCAGTGCCTATATTTAATGCTGATTGAATATAGTATCTTTGATGAGCGATATTAACAACAAAATCAACTTCTAGTTGAGATCTTTTTCTTACGTTATTTTCGTTGTATTCATAATTAACAACACCCACATTTACTTCATAACCTCTTTTAATTAGTTCATTATATATTATATTTTCTTGAATAAAACCTTTATCATCATCTCTAAAATTTAATCTAGCATTTCTTAAACCTATATCTGAAAAATAATATTTTAAAGGAGAATCAATAGCTCTTTGTCCTTTAATGTCATATCTTTTACATGAAGAAATTAAAAAAGATTCTTCAAAATAATTTAAATATTTAAAAACTGTTGAATGAGAAATATTTATCTTTTTATTTGAAATCAACATATTTGTTAGTCTTGTTGGATTTGTAAGTGAACCAATAACTGAAGAAATAAAATCTAAAAGAGAATCTAAAACATGAGAATCGTTCATTATTTTATTTCTTTCTATAATATCTTTTATATAAGTTGCTTTAAAAAGATCTTTTAAATATTTACTTTTTTCTTGATGAGTTTTTAAAGAATATACATAAGGTAAACCACCATAAATCATATATTCTTCTAAAGCTAGATATTTGTTTTCATATAATGGAATGATTTCATCATAAGATAAAGGTGAAATATAAATCTCGTCAGCTCTATCTCTAAATTGAGTTAAAACATCAGTTGATAACATTTTAGAATTACTTCCAGTTACATAAACATCAATATTTTCTTTATTATAAAAACTTAATAAAGTATCGACAAAAGTTATTTTATAACTACTATTTTCTACATATGGATTATCAATTTCTTCACACATTTGTATTTCATCAATTAAAATATAGTACTTAGTATTTTCATCAACTATTTGACTAGAAATATATTCATATAAAGTTATTGGATTAGTGTATTTTTTATTTTTAATATTTTCAAAAGAAATAGAAATTATTTGATCTTCTCTTACTTGATTTGATTTTAAATAATTATAAAACGTATTAAAAAGTAGATAAGATTTACCACATCTTCTAATTCCTGTAATAACTTTTATTCTTTTATTATGCATTTTAGATATTAACTTATTAAGATAAAAATCTCTTTTTATATCTATACTCATATAATTCACTCCAAACACAAGCAATTTGCGTGTATTTCCACACTTTTTGCTCGCCTATATTATACTACTTTTTATTTACACAAGCAATTTGCGTGTATTTCCACACTTTTTGCTTATCTAATATATATGAGATAAATCTAATAAAAGACAAGTAAACGATATAAAAAGTCAGAAATAACAATTAACAAATAAAAAAACAGACTTTTGTAGTCTGCTTTAATATCTTCTGTAGATAAATCATTTTCAGTTGTTATTTTTACTTTATTGATATTTTCAATGTTACTAATAATTTTATTTTTAGAAGTTTCTAAATCTTCGAATGCTTCATTTGTATCTTTAACATATTTATCATAAGCTTTTTTTAAAATAGTATTTCTTTTATCTCAACGTTCTAGATCTTTTAAAATTAAATTCATAGTTTTTTGAATTTCATCAATATTTTTTGAAATTTTATAATCTTTAATAGCGATTTGTTGAGCGTGTAACATTACTGGTAAAGTAGTTGGTGAAGTTATTCAAATTCTTTTATCTAAAGCTGATTTATAAACATCTCTAAAATCATTAATAATTAATTCAAAAATCACTTCAGAAGGAATGTACATAATAACACTATCAACTCCTTCTTGTTTGTTAATATATTTACTTGAAAGATCTTTAATTTTTTGATTAATTGAGTCTTTAAATTCTTTTTGAGCTTGTTTATATTCATAAGTTTCTTTTTCACTTGAAAGTAAAATATCAGTTTTTTGTAATGGGAATTTTGAATCAATTGCAATTTTTTTATCATTAATTCCAGTTCTAATAATTGCATCAATTCTAGGTTTTTCACTACCGTTTTTATATTGATATTCTCTTTGTCAAATTCCATCAACTGATTCATCACCTAAAATATTAGTTAGTATTCATTCTAGTGTATATTCACCAATATTTCCTCTTGTTTTACTATTTTTAAAAATAGCAGAAATATCAGCTATTTTATCAGAAGAAGCATTAATATCTTTATTTACTTGTTCTAGTTTAGTTTTACTTTCAATAGCTGTATTATTTAAGATTTTAAATTGTTCATTTAATAACTCTATTGATTTTTTTAACTCTGATTTTTGTTGATTAATTGATTCAGTTAGTTCTTGTTTTTGTTTATCAACAGAATCTTTTAATTCATTTTTTTGTTGATTTACTGAATTTGTTAAATCAGTTTTTTGTTCACCAACTGTTTTTGTTAGATTTTCAAATTTTTCTTTATCAGCTGCTGTTTTAGCTGTTAGATCAGTAATAATTTGTTGTATTTTATTAGTTAATTGACTTTGATCTTGAACTGGATAAGTTTGATTTTTATTTTTAATTAATAAAACTACAATACCTGATAATGCAATTATTAATAAAGCTATTAAAACTATTAATAAAATTTGTGTACTATTCATTTTCTTCTCCTTTTATCTAAATGGTTTTATTTTAATATAAGACGTATTATTCTAAAATAAAATAAACTCAAATCTATTTATAACAATCTTAAGTTAAAATTAAAATAGTTTATAAGGAGAAATTATGATTTTACAAAAAACTTTTAAAAATAATAAACCTACAATTTATTTAATAACAACTCCAATAGGTAATTTAGATGATATTAATAAAAGAAGTTTACAAACATTACAAAATGTTGATTTTATATTTTGTGAAGATACTAGAACTAGTAAAGTTTTATTAGATAAATATAATATTTCAAATAACTTAATTTCTTTTCACATGTACAATGAAGATCAAAGAATTAATCAAATAATAGATCTAGTTAATCAAAATAAAAGTCTAGCTATTATAAGTGATGCAGGAGTTCCTATTATAAGTGATCCAGCAGGATATTTAATTAATCAATTAAAACAGTTAAATATAAATTGTAATATTACTGCAATTGGAACAGGTTCAGCTTATATTCATGCTTTAATTTGTAGTGGTTTTAATAGTAAAACAAATTACTTTTATGGTTTTATTGAAAATAAAAATAAACAATCAAAAATTAAAGAATTAACTAATTTAATTAATAATTATAATGATACTGTCATTAGTTTTTATGAATCAGTTCACAGAATCAAACAAACTGTTGAATGTTTAAATGAAATATTAGATTCAAATCATAAAATAGTTATAGCTAGAGAACTAACTAAAATTAACGAAGAAATTATTTATGGATCAATTAGTGAAATTAATGACTATGTTAATTCAGATGAATTTATTAGTAAAGGTGAATTTGTAATTGTAATTGATAAACAGAATCAAAAATTAATAAATAATGATTATTCAGATCAAGAAATTATTAAATTAATTGATGATGAAATGAATTTAAATGATATTAAGTTAAAAAAAGCTTGTGAGATAATTAGTCAAAAAACAAATAAATCAAAAAATGAGTTATATAACATGTACATTTTAAATAAAACTTCCTAATACATTAATAGGAGGTAAATATGAATGAAAGAAATAAAAATAGAAAATACAAAAGAAATTATTGCTGGAGCTGGTTTAAATATTACTGGTGCTCTTTTAGAGGGTGCTGCAAAACTTGTTACAAGTGTTTCTAATAGTTATATTGGTCTGTTTGATACTATATCATCAACAGTTGTATCAATGTTTGTTATGGCATCAAATCCAGCTAAAGCTGAATTTAAATTTGGAAACAATTTAATAAAAGTAGATAATACTAAAAAAATTGATTATCAAATAGAAAAATTAAAATATGATTCTATGCAATCTCGTTATCCTGTTTTAGAATTAGGATCAGGTAAAAGCGTGCAAAAAATTGCTATTCCAAATAATTTTGGTGATTATAGTGTTGATTCAATTGCTCAATACTCATTTGACGATCAAGGAATTTTTTAGTTTAATTTAGCTTTAACACTTTTTAAAAACTTAATTAGAAAACAAAACTTTCTTAAATTGTAATCATATATTGAAATGATTAATTATATGTAGTAATATCTTTATGTTGAAAAAAGTTTCAACCGCTCTTTTTGTATGTCTTAAAAGAAGTTCACACTCACATACAGAGGCGAGTCTAGACTGGAGGAAGAAAGATGTTTGCAATCATTAAAACTGGTGGAAAACAAATTAAAGTTGAACCAGGACAAGAAATCTTCATCGAAAAAATCGAAGGTGAAGTTGATGCAAAAGTTGTATTTGATCAAGTATTAATGATCGATGGAACAGTTGGTAACCCAACAATCGCTGGAGCTAAAGTTTCAGGAACTATCGTAAAACAAGGAAAAGGTAAAAAAATCCGTGTTGTTAGATATCATCCAAAGAAAAACGTTAATAAAATTTACGGTCACAGACAACCTTTTACAAAAGTAAAAATTGATGAAATTACTACTAAATAATTATGATAAAGATAGTAATTAAATATAATGATAAAAATATCGAACAATTTAATATAAGTGGTCATGCAAATGCCGGACCTTATGGTCAAGATCTTGTGTGTGCTGCAATTACAGGAATTGTTAGTGGTGCTTTAAATGCACTTGATATTAATTATCGTGACAAGGTGAGGTTGGAAGTTTTAGATAATGAAGTTATTATTCAAGCACTTGACTTAAATGATAAATATCTACAAACTATGTTGAATATGTTAAAAATACAAATTCATACAATAACAACTCAATATCCTAAAAATACACAGTTTAAGGAGGTAAGTTAATATGAATATGCGTTTCTTATTAGGTTTACAGTTCTTTGCTTCTAAAAAGGGAGTAGGGTCAACTAAAAACGGACGTGACTCTGAATCAAAACGTTTAGGTGCTAAAAAATCAGACGGACAATTTACTAACGCTGGTTCAATTATTTTTAGACAAAGAGGAACAAAAATCCACCCAGGTAACAACGTAGGACGTGGTGGAGATGACACTCTATTTGCTTTAACTTCAGGAATCGTTAAATACGAAAGATTCGGAAAAAACCGTACTAGAGTTAGTGTTATAGCTAAAGAAACTAATTAATTTCAAAAGTTCTCAAATATGAGAACTTTTTATTATAATTTTATTTATACAGGAGAAAAACGACATGATGATTGTATTTTTAATATCGCTTTTAGTGATTTGGATTTTGTTTTTCACATTTGTTGTTGTGTTTAGATACCTATTAAATAGAAAAGATCAAAAAACAAAAGAATCAAATAGTGAAATTGATAAAATTTTTATTCAAAATAGAAGAAGTTGAATCATTGATAATAAAACAATCATTTTAATAAAAGAATACGATTATTATGAAAACTTTAACCGAATTCCATTTTTTGGTGAATACAAAGAAACTAAAAAATTTTTAGAAAATGCAAAAGTTCGTTTTACTTCTACTGAAAAACTTATTAATAATTTAAAATCTAGTGAAAATCAATTATTATTAAACTTTTTACATTGTGAAAAATTATTATTATTTGCTTTTGATGAACTAAATTTAGAATATAACAAAGAAAGTGTTTTATTTTTATCTAAATACTATAAACAATATTGAACTATCTTTAGAGAATTAATGGTAAACGATTTTGTTGAAAATATTTTAAAAAATGAAATTTCATGTGCTATTAAAAATATTTCATGTGATGTGGAAGATGAAATTAAAAAGATTAATGATACTTTATTAGAACAAACTTTAAACTTAATTAAACAATTAAAAATTGATATTTATCAAGCTGATCTAACAATCAAAAAACGTTCTAAAAAGAAAATTTTTTCAAAGAAATTTAATATAGTAAATCAATCTTATGCTTTATTAGAAATCAGTACTTTATCAAAAACTAAAAATATTAAAAAAGCTTATAAAAGTATTTTAAAAAGATATAATCCTAACTTTAAACAAGAATATGCTTACAATAAAACAGAAATTAATAAAGTTTATGATTTTATAAAAAGACTTAAATCAATTACAAATTAAAATAATATGATATTAAGTTTGTATTTTATAATTAAATATATAGAAAATAGAAAGTTATAAAAAGATGAAAAAAGAGATAACTAGTCAATATTCAAGTATTGCTTTAGCGATGATAACGATGTGAAATTCTAAATTCTCAAAAACTATTTATAAAAGAGAAGATGGATTTTCAGTTAATTTCAATCCTATTAAAGCTTTTTCTTGATTAAATCCAACAAATAGAAATTCAAATAAAAAATTAAAAATTAAAGAATATAAAACTCCAACTATTAATTTTTTTACTAATTCATTTGACGGAACTAGAATTGCTGGAAGTATATGATTAAATTCAAAACAATCTGATAAATGAGTTGTTGGTGTTCATGGTTATAATTCTAATAGAGTAGAGGTTTTATATTTATTATGACACTATCGTCAATTAGGTTATAACATCATTACTTTTGATTTTAGAAATCATGGTGTAAGCGAAGGAAAAGTTACTACTTGAGGTTATCAAGAAAAAGGTGATTTAATCACTATTATTAAGTGATTAATTCAAAAATATAACGTTTCAACATTAGGATTAGTTGGAACTAGTATGGGTGCATTTACAATTAATTACTTTTTATTAACTGAACCTGATTTAATTAAAAAAGCAAACATTAAATGAGCGATCTCAGATTCATCTTATATGTCAGTTAAACATTTATTAAAAAAAATGGTTACTAATAATACTCCTAAGTTTTTACAAGGTTTAGGAAATGATATTTTAAAAGATATTTTAAAAGTTTATAAACAAGAATATAAAGTTAATTTAAGTGATTTAAACTTTAGAGAGTTAATTCAAACTTCAAATAAATACATACCAGTTTTATATTTCCACAACAGATATGATAAAGTTACTAATTATTTAGATAGTGTTAGAATGTGTAAGATTAAAAATAATATTGAACAAGCTAATGAAAATAAAGTAACAATTTATGATCAAGGTGTTCATCATACAAAATCAATTATTGAATTTGAAAATGATTACATAGCTAGAAGCTTGAAATTTGTTAGAAGTCATGAAAATAGTGGAAAAAACAATTAAAATAATATAGAATAAAATAAATAAAATTAAAAGACAAGTTTTATAAAATTAACTTTTTCAGAGAGCTAATGTGTGGTGTGAATTAGTAAAGTGTTTTATAAAATATCACTTTTTCTTACCGAAAAAGAACGGCATTCAGCTTAGTAGAATTTCGCGGTGGAACCGTTAATACCAACAGAGATGGATCATAGTATATTTTATGATTTAATTAGGATGGCACCGCGGTTTAATCGCTCCTTAGATAGGGCGATTTTTATTTTTAAGAAAGGATTATATTTATGGCTAATAAATTCAAAGATACATTATTAATTGGACAAACTTCTTTTGATATGAGAGCTGGTTTAAAAGATAAAGAACCTGTTTTTGAAAAATTCTGAGAAGAAAATAAAATTTATGACAAAAAAATGCAACTAAACAAAGATCTACCTAAATTTGTTTTACATGATGGTCCACCATATGCGAATGGAGATCTACACATTGGTCATGCATTAAATAAAACTTTAAAAGATATCATCATTAGATTTAAAAATGCAACAGGTTATTATGCTCCTTTTATTATGGGATGAGATACTCATGGTCTACCTATCGAAACTGCTGTTACTAAAACTGGTGTTGATCGTAAAAGTATGGATAAAATTGAGTTTAGAAAATTATGTGAAAAATATGCTTTAGATCAAGTTAAAAATCAAGCAAGTCAATTTAAACGTTTAGGTATGTTTACTGATTATGATGTTAAATATGTTACTTTAACTCATGATTTTGAAATGAGTGAATTAAGATTATTTCAAAAAATGTATGAAAAAGGATTAATTTATAAAGCATTAAAACCAATTTACTGATCTCCATCAAGTGAATCAGCATTAGCAGATTCTGAAATTGAATATAAAGATGTTAAATCACCAACTGTTTATGTAGCTTGTGATATTGTAAATTCTGATAAATTTGATTCAGAAACTAAACTAGTGATTTGAACAACAACACCTTGAACTTTACCTTCAAACCAATTAATCGCAGTTGGAGAAAATATTAAATATAGTGTTGTTAAACCTGAAAATGATGATAGAAAATTTGTTATAGCTTCAGAATTAGTTGAAAAAGCAAGTCAAGAAATTGGATGAGAAAATGTTAGTGTTTTAAATGAAGTTGATGGTTCATATTTAGTTGATACACAATACGTTCATCCTTTATATGATCAAAAAATTAGTAAAGTTGTTTTAGGTCATCACGTAACTAGTGAATCTGGAACTGGTATGGTTCATATTGCTGGTGGATTTGGTGAAGATGATTATTTAATTGTAAAACAACACAAAATCGAACCATTTGCTCCAATTAATAATCAAGGTAAATTTACTGAAGAAATTAATCATTTAGATCCTGAATTAGTTGGTATGTTTTATGATGATACAAACAAAATCATCACAACAAGATTAGCAAATAAAAACAACTTATTAAAACTAAAATTTGTAACTCACTCATATCCTCATGACTGAAGAACTAAAAAACCAGTTATTTATAGATGTACATTACAATGATTTGTTAATTTAGCACCAGTTAAAGATGAAATTTTAAAAAATGTTAATGAAATTGAAACTCATCCAAAATGAGCAAAAAGACGTCTATATCAAGTTTTAGAAGAAAGAACAGATTGAACTATTTCAAGACAAAGATTATGAGGAGTTCCAATTGTTGCATTTTATGATCAAAATGATAATTTAGTTTTAAATAATGAAATTTTACAATATGCAATTAATAAAATTGATGAATTAGGAACTCATGCTTGATTCAATGATGATGCTGATATTTTCTTACCTGATGAATACAAAAATAAAAACTTGAAAAAAGAAAAAGATATTTTAGATGTTTGATTTGATTCGGGATCAAGTGCAATTGCTATGATTGAAAGATTTAAAGAATTAGATCTACCATTTGATATGTATTTAGAAGGAAATGATCAATACAGAGGATGATTTAATGCTTCAATGATTAACTCAACTATTTATATGTCAAAATCTCCTTATAAAAAATTAGTTTCTCACGGTATGACAACTGATGAAAAAGGAAACAAAATGTCTAAGTCATTAGGAAACGGTGTTGATCCAATTCAATTTTCAAATGATCTAGGTGCTGATATTTTAAGATTATGAGTAAGTTCAACTGATTTTACTGATGATCAAAAAATTGGTCCTGAAATTATTAAACAAATTAGTGAATCATATAGAAAAATCCGTAACACAATTAGATTTATTTTAGCTAATTTACATGATTTTGATCCATTAAAAGATTATCAAAATGATTTAGAAGAAGTTGATAAATACAGTTTAGCTAACTTAACTCAATTTAAAGATAAAGCAAATGATTTTTATCAAAACTTACAATTTAACCAAGTTTATAATTTAACAATGAATTATGTAACTAAAAACCTATCATCATTCTATTTAGATTTCATTAAAGATATTTTATATATTCATGCTAAAAATTCAAAAAGAAGAAGACAAGTTCAAACTGTTTTATATGAACAATTATGATGCTTAATTGATGTTTTACGTCCTATTTTAGTTCATACAATTGAAGAAGCATACCAATCATTAAACATTTCAGATAAACAATTATCAGTTCACTTATTAAATAATAGAGAGCAAAAATTTGATCAAAACCAAGAATTTATTAGCAAATGAGAAAGTCTAATGAATTTACGTGATGATGTAAATAAAGCATTAGAAATTGCAAGAGAAAATAAAACAATCAACAAAGGTTTTGAAGCTATTGTAACAATTAAACTAAATGATGAATTTAAACATTTATCAGATCAAAAAGATCTAGCTCAAATCTTTATTGTAAATTCAATTAATTTTGTTGATCAAACTAATAATGAATTTATTAGCTGTAATTTAAGTGAAATTAAAGTTGAACAAAAACAAGGTATGAAATGCCAAAGATGTTGACAAATATTTGATAATTTAATTGATGATGAAATTTGTTTAGAATGTGACAAAGTAGTTAAAAGTTTATAGTGGAGAAAATATGATATTTAAAGATAAAATTCTAGAATGAAAAGTTAAATTAAAACAATATAATTTTGAATGAAAATATAAACTTTTTGTTTGTGCTCCTATTTTGATTTTTCTAATAGGATCTGATCTAATAACTAAAATTATCGTTGCAAACAAATTTGAACTAGGTCAAGAAGCTAAACTAATTCCAGGATTTATAAAACTTAAATATACAATTAATTTAGGTATGGCTTATGGTGGATTAGAAGACAAACAATACTTAGTAATTTCAATAGCTAGTATAATAACTTTCTTATTAATAATCTTTTTCATATTTTTAAATAATAAAAAATGATTGATTGCTTTAGTGTTTATTTTATCTGGAAGTTTTGCTAATTTAATTGCTAGATCATGAGCTCCTTTAAATGAAAATTCAAAACCTGGTGGAGTTATTGACTTTTTAGTATGAGATATATCTTGAGTTAAAGCTAGTTATATTTTTAACTTAGCTGATTTATGAGTTAATGTTGGAATTGGAGTTAGTGCTTTAGTTATAGTAATAGAATTTATCGAATTTATTAAAACTAAATTTAAAAAACAAAAAGGTGAAGAAGAATGCAACAAATAATTTTAAATTCTAATGAAATATCAACTAGATTAGATAAACTTTTAGTTGAACTGTTATCTGATAGAGATTTTTCTAGATCATATATTCAAAAATTAATTAAAGAAGGTAATGTTATTGTTGATGGTGAAATAATTAATGCTAATAATTTTGTTGTAAAACCAAATACAGAAATAATTATTAATATTGATGATCCTAAACCAACTGATATTGTTGCTCAAAACATTCCTTTAGATATTGTTTATCAAGATGATGATATTTTAATTATTAATAAACAAAACAATATTGTAGTTCATCCAGGTGCTGGTAATTTTGATAATACTATTGTTAATGCTTTACTTGGAAGTGGAGTTGAACTTTCATCAATTAATGGTGAATTAAGACCAGGAATAGTGCATAGAATAGATAAACAAACTACAGGATTATTAATTATTGCTAAAAATGACAAAGCTCATAAAAGACTAACTGAAATGTTAACTAATCATGAAATTTATAAAGAATATTATGCTTTAGTTTGAGGTGTAATTGCTAAAAATAAAGGTATTATTGATGCTCCTATTGGAAGACATGAAAATGATAGAAAAAAAATGGCAGTTACAATTAAAAATTCAAAACATGCTAAAACAAATTTTGAAGTCATCCAACGTTTTGATAATGCAACTTTAATTAAATGTAATATTGAAACTGGACGAACACATCAAATCAGAGTACATTTTAACTTTATTAAACACCCGATTATAAACGATCCTGTTTATGGTCGATTAAGTGAAAAAACTACTGATTTTGGACAATATCTTCACGCATACAAATTATCATTTAATCATCCAATCACAAATAAACGAATTGAAGTAATTGCAGAGCTACCTAAAGAATTTAATGATAAAATTAAAGAATTAGGAGGTGTTTAAGATGAATGAAAATAAAAAGATTTTAGAAAATTTCTTTATTAAAAATTACAATGCTAAATTATTAAAATCAAAAGTAAATTCTAATATAAGTTATTTATATAATTCTTCAAATAAATTCCAAATAGTTGTTATTAATTTTGATAGAAGTATTAGTGCCGATAAAGAATTAGATTATGTTGTTCAAAAAATGCAAAAAGCAGTTAATAAACCTGTGCAAATTTTTATGATAGTTGTTGATGAAAATGCAAATAACGATCTTATTGAACAAGAAAATAAAAAGATTTTATACTCATCAATAGAAAATTTAAAAGACAATTTAGAACCATTTTTTGAAAAAAGTGATTTATTAAATTTTAATCAACACCAACAACAAGAAATAAAAGAAGAGTTAAATGAACAAAATAGTTTTGAAGAAAATTTAAAAAGTCTTAATAAATTTATTCAAAGTATTAAATCAAATAAAATTACATTTTCTTGAATCGTTTTAATTCTTTTAGTTTTACTTCCAGGATCAATTCAACTTTTTGCTCCTTATTTATTAAAAGATGCTCAAATTAATCCAAACACTCTTTCATTAGCGTTTGGTGCAACTAACTGAAATCTAACAATTTTAGGTGGACAATGATGAAGAGTCTTTACTTATGGATTTGCTCCTATGCAACAAATTGGATCTCCATTTTTAAGTGTTCTTCTTTTAATTATTTTAGGATCAATGTTTTTCAACGCTTCTAAAATGTGTGAAATTTCAATAGGAAAAACTTGATCATTTGCTGTTAGTTCATTTTTAA
The DNA here is from genome assembly GCF_024918975.1 of Mycoplasma cottewii. Lineage (NCBI taxonomy): Bacteria > Bacillati > Mycoplasmatota > Mollicutes > Mycoplasmatales > Mycoplasmataceae > Mycoplasma > Mycoplasma cottewii. The sequence continues at coordinate 776,826 of NZ_CP103424.1, forward strand.
GTTACTTAGTATTAGGATTATTTGCAAGTTGTGTTTTACCAGCAACTTATACAGGTGGAATTATAAGTACTATCGGAATCTTTTTAGGAATTTTATTAACAGATGCATCAGGTAAAAATACTCCTGTAGCTAAGTTCAGTCAATCTAAAGCTTGAAAATACATTATAATGATAGTTTTATTTTCATTACTATATGGAAGTGGGTTAAGTTCATTATTAATCACTGGAGTTGGTATGGTTTTAGGAACTTGTTTTACAGGTTTATTAAAAACTCAAGTTAAAGAATGAAAATGAATCGAAATGATTCAAGTAGGATTAATAATATCAATTATTACTATTCCAATTGTATTTATAATGATTACAAAATTTACAACAGCTGTTGATGCTAACATTTTAAACGCTTTATCTTTTTACATTAAAAATAAATGATTTAGTACAGAATTTGTAAACTCTATTACTAATAAAATTGGATGAGAAGGAAGCTTTAATACCGCTGGTAATTGAATAACAGGATTTTAATATGTCAAAACGTCAAAATTATTTAACATGAAAACAATACTTTATGTTAATTGCTAAAGCTAGTGCTATGAGAAGTAAAGATCCTTCAACTCAAGTTGGAGCTATTGTTGTTAATAAATTAAATCAAATTATGTCAACAGGTTATAATGGTTTTCCAAGAGGAGTTAGTGATGATGAATTTCCATGACAACGCCAAGGTGCTGAGTGAATTGATCTAAAATATGCTTATGTTGCTCATGCTGAAGTTAATGCGATTGTAAGTGCTAGAACTAATTTAACTGATTGTGATTTATATGTTACTTTATTTCCTTGCAATGAATGTACAAAAATAATTATTCAAGCAGGAATTAAAAAAGTATATTATTCTTTAGATAAATATCACGATCAAAAAGAATATGTTGCTGCAAGAAGAATGCTTGATGCAGCTAAAATAGAATATGAACAATTACCAGATATTGAATTAGAAGTTAAAATAAATTAAAAATCAGGAGATTACCTGATTTTTATTTACCAATAATATTTCTATATTATAATATCTATGTAATTAAAGCTTTTAACAATCAACAGATTGTTTTTATTTTACTAATAGAGTGTGGTGAATTAATGAAAATAGGAATAGATATTGTTGAAAATAAAAGAATTAAATTAAATGATAATTTTATTTGTAAAATATTATCTGAAAATGAAATTAAGATATTTAAAACTAAAACTAAAGCTGAACAAAGAGAATTTGTTTCAGGACGTTGAGCTGTTAAAGAAGCTATTATAAAAAGTTTAGATGATCCTATTAGTATGAATAAAATAGATATAAATTATATAAATTCAAAACCTGTTATTTTAAATGAAGGATTAAAAAATATATCAATATCAATTTCTCATGAAAAAAAATATTCAGTAGGAATGGCGGTAAGAGTTGATGATTAAATTAATATGAGCACAAACTAAAAATGGAGTTATTGGAAACAATAATTCTTTACCTTGAGATATTAAAGAAGAAATGCAACATTTCAGAAGAACTACAACAAAAAAAGATTTAGTAATGGGTAGAAAAACATTTGCTTCTTTAAACTATAAACCTTTAAAAAATCGTTTAAATTATGTTCTTACAAATAATGTTGATAAATATAAAGATTTAGAAAAAGAATTTGATAATTTGATTATTATAAATAGCGTTGATCCTATAATTGAAAAATATGCTAAAAATCAAGAAAATGAAATATTTGTAATTGGTGGTAAAATTATTTATGAATTATTCTTAGATTCAGCAGATGAAATAATTAGATCAATTATTAAAAAAGATTATCAAGGTGATACTTTTATGCGTGATCTTGATGTGAATAAATTTGATAAAATTTCTCAAGAAGATTATGAAGAATTTTATATAGAAAGATGAGTTAGAAAATAATGCAAGAAACTAAAAAAACTACTAAAAGTACTTCAACTAAAACTAAGTCAACTGCAGCTAAAAAAGCACCTGCAAAAAAAACTAGTTCAACTAAAACTGAAGTTAAAAAAACAACTACAAAAGCTACAACAAAAAAATCTAGTACAACTAAAAGTTCGACAAAACCAAAATCAAGTAGCACTAAAACAACAAAACCAAAATCAAGTATAGCTAAATCTGTAGATAAAAAAGTTGTTGAATCAGCACCAAAAAAAGTTGAACAAGTTGTTGAAACTAAAATTGAAACAACAACTAATGTTGTTGAAAATCAACAAACTCCAACTGTTGTGGTAAAAGAAAAGAAAAAAGATTATTTACATTTAAATAAATGAAAAATGCTTTACATGTGAGCACCTTTATTAAATATAAAAAGAAAAGCTTCAAAAATTGTTAGAAAAAATAGAAAATATCCTGACACTTATACTGAAGAATATTGCTACACATGAGTTAAAAAAGCAGTAAACAAATTATTATATGTTTTAGATGTTGATATAAAAGTTGAAGGAATTGAAAACTGATTAGATAAAGGTGTTGTTTTAGCAGTTAACCATCAATCAAATATTGATCCTGCAATTTTACTTGCAATTAATAATTTCTCAAAACAACAACCATTAGCATTTATTGCAAAAAAAGAATTATGAACTGATAAAAAGTTCAAAAACTTTGTAAGATTAATTGATTGTATTCCTTTAGATAGAAACAGTCCTAGAAGTGCATTAGAAGCATTTAAAGAAGCTAGAGAATTAGTTGTAGATTACAAAAGATCATTAGTAATTTTCCCTGAAGGAACAAGAAGTCAATCTCAAGAAATGAATGAATTCCATCCTGCTTCATTAAAAGTTGCTCAAATGGCACATGCACCAATTATTCCTGTTTCAATTATCAACTCTTATCAAGTATTTGCAAAAGATAGACCAAAAAGAGTTGAGATTAAAGTTGTTTTTGGAAAACCTATTTTACCTTCAAAACATATTTCATTAAAAACTGAAGATCTAACTAGATTTGTTCAAAAAACTGTTCAAGAAAATTTAAATAAATGAGAACACGAAAAAATGAAATATGCTTTAAAAAAATTAACTAAAAAAGATATTAAACAACTTAAAGAAGAAGAATTAGAAAAACAGAAAAAAGCTAAAAAATCTAAGAAAAAATCAGTTAAAGATATCTTTAAAATAATAGATTAATTATTAAACTAAACAGTTATTGTTTAGTTTTTTTATTTTTGTATTTATTTTGTTTAATGTTATAAGCTACTGGTTAAACTCACAAAAAAATAGTTTTTTTATTTACAATATATTTGTAAGGGAGAAATCATATGAAAGAAATTAAAACAGATATATGTATAATTGGTGGAGGAATTATCGGATCTGCTATTAGTAGAGAACTTGCAAAATACAATAAAAAAATAGTTGTATTAGAGCAAAACCCTAGACTTGCTTTAGAAACTAGTGGTCATAACTCTGGGCTTGTTCATGGTGGATTCGATCCACGTCCTGAAACTTTAAACGCTAAGTTAAATGTTTTAGGTAAAAAACGTTATGAAGATTGAATTAGAGAAATGGATTTTCCTTATTTAAGAATTAATTCAACTGTTGTTGCTTTTAATGAAGAAGAAATGAAACATGTTCACATGCTATATGAACGTGGATTAATCAATGGATTAGATCCTAGTGAACTAGAAGTGATTGATGCTGAAGAACTACATAAGCGCGAACCTAATGTAAGTAAAAATACAATTGGAGCTTTAGTATGTAATTCTTCTATTGCAATTGATCCTGTTGTTTTAACTAAAACTTTAATGAGAAATGCTATTAAAAATGGTGTTGATCTAAGAGTTAATTCAAAAGTTTTAGATATCAAAAAAGAAAATGATCTTTTCAAAATAACTACAAGCAAAGATGAAATAATCACAGCTAAAGTTGTTGTTAATGCGTCTGGTCATTATGCTGATGTAATTTCTAAACTAGCAGGATATGATGAATTTAATTTAGTAACAAGACGTGGTGAATATAGAATTTTAGATAAATCTCAAGCAGGTATTGTAAATTCGGTTATATTCATGGTTCCAACAATTCATGGTAAAGGAGTTATCGTGGCTCCTATGTTAGATGGTAGAATAATGGTAGGACCAACTGCCGAAGATAATGTTGCTAAAGAAGATACTTTATTAGTAACTCCTGAAATGTATGACAAAATAGGAGCAATTGGCCAACAATTAATTCCAAATATAGATATGACAAAAACTTGTACAGTGTATGCTGGATCACGTCCTATCGAACCTTCAACAAATGACTTTTGAATTAAACCTGCAAAAGATGACAAATCATTTATCAATGTAGCAGGAACAAAATCGCCAGCGATTGCAAGCTGTCCAGCAATTGCTGATATGGTGTGTGACTTAGTAAAAGATGCATTTACTAATCTTGAAGTTAGAACAGACTGAAATCCAAAAGAAGAAGCAATTCTTCCATGAAACTAATAGGAGGAAATAACATGGAAAAATACATATTAACACTAGATGAAGGTACAACTAGTGCCAGATCTTTAATAACTAATAAAAAAGGTGAAATTATAGCTGTTGAACAAGCTGAATTTACTCAATACTTTCCAAAAGAAGGGTGAGTAGAACATGATGCAATTGAAATTTGAAATACTCAACGTTCAACATTAATTCAAGTTTTAAATAAATCAAATATTTCACCAGAACAAATTGAAGCTATCGGTATCACTAACCAACGTGAAACTGTTGTAGTTTGAAATAAAGAAACTGGTTTACCAATTTATAATGCAATTGTTTGACAAGATCAAAGAACTGCTGACTATTGCCAAACATTTAGCCAAGAAGATGTTGATATGGTAAAAGAAAGATCGGGTTTAATTATTAATCCTTACTTTTCTGCAACTAAAGTAAAATGAATTTTAGATAATGTTGAAAATGCTAGAAAATTAGCTGAAGAAGGAAAATTAATGTTCGGAACAATTAACACTTGATTAATTTACAGATTAACAGGTGGAGAAGTATTTGTAACTGATCATACAAATGCTCAAAGAACATTATTATACAACATTAAAACAAATACATGAGATGATGAATTATTAAAATTATTTGATATTCCAAAAAACATACTTCCAGAAATTAAATCAACAAGTGAAGTTTATGGGTTAACATTCAAAGGATTATTCTCAAAAGGTGATGAACACCAAATCAGAATTGCTTCATCAATCGGAGATCAACAATCAGCACTATTCGGTCAATTATGTGTTGAAAAAGGTCAAGTAAAAGTAACTTATGGAACAGGATGTTTCATTCTAACTAACACAGGTGAAGAAATAGTTAAATCAAATCACGGATTATTAACAACTGTTGCTTATTCATTTAAAGATAAAGTGTATTATGCACTAGAAGGTTCAGTAATGATTGCTGGAGCTGCTGTTCAATGATTAAGAGATAACTTAAGAATTATTTACAACGCTATTGAAACAGAATGATATGCAGGTCAAGTAAAAGATGATAGAAGAGTTTATGTTGTACCATCATTTACTGGATTAGGTTCACCATACTGAGATTCATACTCACGTGGAGCTATTTTTGGATTAGATAGAGGAACAAGACGTGAACACATTGTAAGAGCAACATTAGAAGCTATTGCTTATCAAGCAAACGACGTTGTTGAAGCAATGGGAAAAGATATGAAAAAAACTATCGAAATCTTTAAAGTTGACGGAGGAGCTGCAAACAATAAATTTATGATGCAATTCCAATCAAACATTAGTCAATCTAAAGTAATTAAACCAACTAATGTTGAAACAACAGCTATGGGAGCAGCATTTATGGCAGGATTAGCTGTAGGTTACTGAAAAGATATCGAAGAAATTAAACAAACTTATAAAGTTGACTTCGAATTAACACCAGAAATTAGTAAACAAGAAGTTGAAAAACTAATTAAAGGTTGAAAAGTTGCAGTTCAAAGAACATTTAGTTGAACAACAGAAATTGAATAGGAGGTAGTTATATGACATCGCAAAGTGTTATATTAACAGAGTTATTTGGTACAATGCTTTTAATTATTTTAGGTAATGGTATTGTAGCTAACGTTGTTTTAAAAGGTACAAAAGGTCAAAATGCAGGTTGAATTTCAATTACTGCAGGATGAGGATTTGCTGTGTTTGTTGCAGCTATGATTTCAAGTGCTCTTGGAGGAGTTGCTCATTTAAACCCAGCAGTAACAGTTATGAGTGCAATTTCATCAAAAAGTTGAGAATTTGCAGGTATTAAATCAGGATTTAATGGAGCAGGATTATTCTTTGTAGTTCTAATAGTTCAATTAATCGGAGCTATGTTAGGACAAATTGTTGTTGACGTTTTACACTTAAACCACATTAAATTAACAAAACAAGACGAAGATTTCCAAACTAGATTTTTAGCAATTCACTCAACTGGAGCTACTCAAAAATCAATTTCATTAAACTTCTTAATGGAATTTGTTGGAACTGCAGTATTATTATTCGCAATTATTGGAGTAGGAAAAACTGCATTTAGTTCATATGGTCCATTAGCAGTAGGATTAGCAGTATTTTCAATAGGTCTATCTCTTGGAGGAACAACTGGATACGCTATTAACCCAGCTCGTGACTTAGGACCTAGAATCGTTCATGCATTATTACCATGTAAAGCAAAAGGAAGTTCAGATTGAAAATACTCATGAATTCCAGTAGCAGCACCAATTTCAGCAGCCGTTGTTGTTGGATTAATCGCTATGGCTTTATAAGAATAATGATAATAAAAAAGATTGGTAGTTATTACCAATCTTTTTTTGTGTAAATTATTAATTTTACTTGGTTCATATAAAGCTATGTATGGTATATTTCATCGCAATCAAAACCATAACCAACAATATAATAATCGCTAATTTTAAAAAAATTTTAATCATGAGCAAATTCAACTATACGATAGTCAGATTATATACTACTATGTCTATTGTCTTTACTATTATTTTTGTAATGTAGACATGTATTTACAATAGAATTTATACTGAGTTAAACAAAATACTTCATTTACTTTCTTATCTAGATTCTTTAGTCTTTCATATTTTCTTTTTTATCTTTTAAAAAGTACAGACTACATATAACAAGCGCTAAAACTAAAGATATTGTCATGTAAAGATATGGATTTGTTATTAAAGTTTTATGTTGAGAATATAGATTTTTACTTCTTGGTTTTTTGTAGTTATTTATTTGAGGATTATTTGTATTTTGATTTGGATTTGAATAATTAATCGGTTTTGTTTCAGTTATGTTAAGTTTAATTATTTTCTCTCCATAAAATTTAGTTTTGAAATTATCTTTTACAGTAAGTATTAACTGATCTTTTTCAATTTTATAATCTAAAGCAGTATTTAATCAAAACGCTAGATTTGGTATGAAATTTTTAATGTTTTTAATATCTTCTTTTTAATATTTAACTCATTAATTTCAATTAAGTTACCTATATCAATTCTTTGAATGATTGGTAATTTTAAGTATAGATTTTTAAAATCTTTTTCATATTTTTTACTAATAGGAATTTCTATAATAATTTCACTTTTATCACTTCATTTGAATTTACCAAATTCTCTTTTTGAAAAATCTGTTAATTTTCAAGTAGTAAAAATATTGTTAATTTTATCTAAATAATTTTTATTTGTTTTTTGTAATTGTTTTTTAAATTCATTTTCAAGATCTGCTACAAGATATTCAAGTTGATCGATATTTTTATAATCTTTTATTTGATAAGGGATTGTTTTAATCGAATTTAAAACAGTTTTAGGAATTAAAAACTCATATTTCACTTCTTTAACTGAATATTTTAATTGTGAAAATGGTGGAACTGGAAAATTGCTATGATTTCATTCTCAATTTTTATAAACTTCAAAATCCATTGCTTCATAAATATTTAAAAGTTTTAGATTTTTATCATAACCACATTTTCATTGCGTATTAAAGTCATAAAAAGCAGAACTTATACTTCTGACATCTTTTGGATCTTTTAAAAAGTCCATACGTACAATTCCTTCATATTCTTTTTGATTTTCACATCTAAAACTAAATTCATCTAAAAAATTACATACAACTTTTTTAGTTTGTTTTTGAATTTTTTTATCTTTATATTGATATATATAATGTCTTTCGACATCAATATCAAATGATATTTTCATATTTAATCCATCGTTTAGATAATTTAAAAATTTATCAGATATTTTAAAAGTAAAATGTTTTAAAAAGAAGTCTTTTAGCAAGCTTCTATTTCTTAGTCATTCTTTGTTGTATTTGTATGTGTTTTCATCAACTCTAGCATTTTCATCAAATAAAACCGTTTTTTTGTGATCTAATTTTTCAACAAACTCAAAACTATTTTTTTCAGATTCAATTTTGATATTTTGATTAGTACTGTAATTTATTGAAGTTGGAACTATTTGACTAGTTGTTAAAAGTAATGGTAATAAGAATTTCATGTTTATATTTACACCTCTCATTAAAGTGTTAGATAAAAAATAAAAAAAATTACCCTTTAAATGATAATTTTTTAATAATATTTAAAAATCAAATCCTTCATATGTAGCAAACGCTAGTTTATATAATGAGATAACTATATCATTATCAATTTCTTTTAATTCTTCAAATACGCTATCTTTTTCAACTTTAATATTATCGTTTTGACTAACAAGTTTTTCTAATGTTTTTGAAAGTTGCAAACATAAGTTTTTAAATGAGTGTTTATCTTTTGTGATAATTTCATAAAATTTATCTATAGATATTCTTTTCAATTGTTTATTACCAATCATTTTTTGATTATCAATTTTCATAACTCATGGTATATTTTGTGATCTTTTAGCAATAACTTCAACTAAAGCACAAATAATATTGTCTTCTTTTTTATTATTTAATAAATGATTTTGCATTTTCATATAAACTTCTGCCGCTGAAGAACTATTCATTGTATTATGTTTGTTTTTCATTTCAACATAATAAGTATAATCATCATCTTTAAAAATTACATCTCATCCTTGAACAGGAACTTTACAATTTTTAATATACTTAAAAATATTTTGATGAAAATAACCTATTATATTGTTATTGGTTTTATCTCTTTGTCTAGAAATTTCTAATTTTATAATTTCTTCAAATTCCTTATTAAAAACATTTTTATCAAAAATAAGTTTAATCGGATCAATAAGATTTTTATTGAATCTTTTTAAGTTAATAGATTTCAATGAAGACTTATATTGTTTGATAGTATCTATTACATGTTTTTCAAAATCTTTTTGACTTATAAAATTTAGATTAAATTCATTATCCATTTTCACAATCTCCTTTTAAAGAGTTTATGATACTGATTCCTACATATTTAGCTAAGTTACAAGGTACAGCGTTTCCTACTTGCTTGTATTGATTAGCTATTGATCCTTTAAAAATTCAATCATCAGGAAAAGACTGTATTCTAGCGTTTTCTCTTACGCTAAACGGTCTTACTTCTATGGGGTGACATCTTTCTGTTTGTTTCATTTGTGGTGTTGTTAAAACTGTTAGTCCAGGTTCATCTAAACTTAATCTTCTTAAAATACCTGTTCGTCCGCCTTCCATATATCAACAACTCTTCATATATGTTTTAGCAATTTTTTCGTCAATATCTCTTCAACAACCACCAGCAGGTACTAATTTAAATATTTCTTGTTTTTCTTTTGAATATTTTGCACATTCACTTTTTGGTACATCTTTTAAAATATCTCTTAAAACTAAGTGTCGATTTTCATTCTTTTTAGGAAATTCAAATTTTACATGATTTGTTAAATCATTTCTAATACCAACAACTATTAGTCTTTCTCTTTTTTGAGCCACTTGATAATCTAAAGCATTTAAAACTTGATAACTAACTTGATAACCTTGTTGTGAAAAAATATCGATAATAGTTTTAAAAGTTTCACCTTTATTATGAGTTAACAATCCTTTAACATTTTCAAATAAAAACATTTTAGGTTTTAACTTATTTAAAAAAGTTGCATAATGATAAAACATTGTTCCTCTTGTATCTTCAAGACCTAATCTTTTTCCGGCATAACTAAAACTTTGACAAGGAGCACCACCTGATAATAAATCTAATTCTTTAGCTTTAATATTAAATTCTTTTTCTAAATCACGTGTTGAAACTTGTTGTATATCTTCACAAATTACATTTCAATTTGGTCTATTAAACTTCAATGTTTCTGCAGCGTATTTATCAAATTCTACTAATGCAATGTGTTCAAATCCAGCTTGTTCTAATCCTAAAGCCAAACCTCCAGCACCAGCAAAAAGTTCAATACTTTTAAAAGTTTTCATTACTTCACCTTTTTCATTTTACATATATAAAATCCATCAGTGTTTGATTCAAAACCAAAAATTTGTTGTTCAAAAATCTTAATCATATCTTTGTGTTTATTTAAAAACTTATTAATTTGATTATCATTTTCTTGTTTATTAATTGTACAAGTAGAATAAACCATTTCACCGTTAACTTTTAAATTTTTATAAGCATTTTCAAGTAATTGTTCTTGAAGTTTAACAGTAGCTTTTAATTGATTAAAATCTAAATTTAGTTTAATTTCAGGCTTTCTTTTAAAAACTCCAAATCCTGAACAAGGAGCATCTAATAAAATATAATCAAAAAATTCTTGTTTACTAATATCTCGACCATCCATATTGATTAGTTCAATATTATTACATCCTAAACGTTTAATATTATCTTTAATTAAACTTAATTTATTTTCACTAATTTCATTACCAATAACACTACCTGTATTTTGTAAAATACTGCTAATATGAGTAAGTTTTCCACCAGGAGCAGAGCACATATCTAATACATTGGAATTTAAGCTAGGATTTAAAATATTTGCAACTAAAATTGAAGCTTTATCTTGAATAGTGATTAAACCGTTTTTATACATTTCAGTATTTACAATTGACTTGTTAGAAATCAAACAATCACTAACATCAGTTTTTTCTAAATTAAACTCATCTTTATACTTATTAAAAAACTCATCAGTTGAAATTTTTAAAGTGTTCACTCTAAAATAAATTCTAGGAATTGTAATATTATCAACTACAATTTGATCTAAAATATCTTTATCGTATTGTTGTTTTAACATTAAATACAAATTATATGGAAAAGAATTTTTAATACATAATTCTAAATCTTTATTTTTTAAACTAACATTGCTAAACTCAGTGATGTTTCTACTAAACTTATTTAAAACAGCATTTACAAAACCTGAAGTTTTACGATTTATTTTTTTAGCCATTTCAACTGATTCATTAACTATTGCATAATTAGGAATTGCATCTAAAAAAATAAATTGATAAATTGAAAGTCATAAAAGTATTTGAATTTCTTTATTAGTTTTCTTACTATCAATTAATTTATCAGTAATATGTTTTAAATAAATTTGATTAGAAATAACTCCATGAACAATATTAAAAACTAGATCTTTATCTTGTTTAGAAATATTAGTTTGATTTGATAAAGAGTTCAATAAAATATTAGAATAAGATTTATTAATAAAAACTTTTTTTAAAATATTAAAAGCTATTTGTCTAGAATTCATCATTGTGGTGTTTTTGTTCGATACTAAAGAAATTAATCTTAAACATTAATTTTTGAATTTTAAAATCAACAAATTCTTTATCTAATAATTTAGAAAAATCTCCATGACCTAAAACTTTATGATAAACCTTACGAGTTAAAAGTTTGATTAAATATTTTTCTGCGTCAAATTTTTTAGCTTCTTGTTTTTCTTTTTCATTTCTTGCAAGTAATTTAACGTTTGTTTCTCAGTTGTTTACAAAATACATGTAATTTTCTTTTACAATTTCTTCAACTATTTTTTCTAATCTTTCATAAACTGTAGGACCTTTAATATTAGTTAATCCTTCTAAGTGTAAAACATCAGTAATTTTAGCAACAGCATTATCAACACTATCATTTTCAATTACATACTGATAGTTGTGTTTTAAAGGAATTTCTAATAAAGCTTTATCTAGTCTTGCTTTAACTTTATCTTCAGTTTCAGTTTGTCTTCCTCTAATTCTTTGAGCTAAATCATTTAATGTTGGAGGCATTAAAAATATTGATAAAGTGTTTCCTTCTTTATTTAAAACTTGAGTAGCTCCATCTACTTCAATTTCTAAAATTACGTTATAACCTTTTTCTAGTTCTTGTTCAACATATTTTCTAGGTGTTCCATAAGAATTACCAACAAATTGAGCATATTCAATTAATTCATTATTAACAATTGCTGTTGCAAATTCTTCTTTAGTAACAAAAAAGTAATTAACTCCATCAACTTCACCAACTCTAGGTTCACGTGTTGTCATTGAAACTGAATATTTTAATTTTAAATCTGGATTGTTTAATAATACTGAATTTACTGAACCTTTACCAACTCCACTTGGTCCTGAAATAATAATCATTTTGCCTTTTTTACTAGCCATAATTCTACTCTTCTCCTCATCTTAAAAAGTATAAAAATTTATTTTTGCAATCTTTAAAACGTAATAATTCTAGTTTAGATAATTTCTCTAAATCTAATTTTTCACCAGCTTCACAAACTATAATTGCTCAAGGATTTAAAATATTGTTATCTATTAAATAATTAATAATTTCATAATAATAATCCATGTAATTTTCATGAGCAAACGGTGGGTCTAAAAACACTAGATCAACTTTTTGATTCATTACTTTTAATAGTTCTAAAAGCTGTAGATAATCATTTTGATATAACACATAATCTGATTTATCAATTCTAGATAAATTTTGTTTTATTATCTCAATTGCGTGCTTGCTATTGTCATTGATTATAGCATATCTCACACCTCAGCTTAAAGCTTCAATTGACAACGATCCACTACCTGCAAATAAATCTAAACTAGTTTTATTTTCAAAAATAAAATAGTTATTTAAAATGTTAAACATATCTTCTTTTATTCTTGTAAGCGTTGGTCGCGTTTGGCGAGAATCTAAAGTTTTTAGCTTCATCTTTTTATACTTACCAGCTATTATATGCATACTTATTCTCCTATAGATAATTTATAATATTATAACAAATACTAGTTTGCTATAATATGAATAAATGAGGTGTAAATATGGATATTAAAAAGGATTTATTACAAAACGATAGGCCTTCAAATTCTTGATTGTTTAAAGATACAAATAAAGAAGTGATTAGAAATACTTGTAAACAAATTAAGGATCCTACAAATCTAACTCAAGAAGAAGAATTAGTTATGAAAAAATTAATTGATTTTGTTGTAGTTAGTCAAGATGAAAATGAAAATAAAAAAGATTCAGATGATTATTTAAGACCAGCAGTTGGATTGGCTGCCCCTCAAATCGGATCAAATATTGATATGTTTTATGTTAGATTTAATTGAGATGAAGATGATATTGAAGAATATGCAATGATTAATACAAAACTTATTTCAAAATCATCTCAAATTGTAGCTTTAAAAGATGGAGAAGGTTGTTTAAGTGTCGATCAAGATCACACTGGAATTGTACCTAGATCTTATAAAATAGTTGTTGAAGGTTATGATTGATTAACTAAACAATATCTGACTTTAACTTTAAGAGGGTATCATGCAATAGTGTTTCAACATGAAATGGAACATAATATTGGAAAACTATATTATGATCGAATCAATAAACAAGATCCTATGTTTTCAAAAGATGATTGAATACTTTTATAAAATCAAGCACTTGCTTGATTTTTGTTTTTAATAAAAAAAGAAAAGTTATTGAGAATTTCTCTTAACTTTTCATTTAATTTCTTTTTCGAATGCTAGTGTTTTAATTCTTGAAACAATTCTTTCAATTTTAATATCTTCAACTGATGGATCTATATTATCAGCGTACTTTTTATTAGTAGTTTTAATTCTTAAGTTTTCTTTTAGTTGTTTAATTGAAAAATTAGAAGTAAAGAATGTCATTTTTTTATTTTCCATTCTATAGTTTAATACTTCAAATAAAAAGTCATCGCGTGATCAAGATGATAAGTTTTCTCCACCAATATCATCTAAAAATAACACATCAACATTTTTTAAATTTTCAACGATTTCTATTCCTTTTTTACTTGTTGCATTAAAAGATCTTCTTACTTTATCAATAACTGATCTTAATGTACAAAACACAACTTTATAATCTTTAGATGCAAAAGTATTGGCTAGGATTTTAAAAATATAAGTTTTACCAACTCCAGGAGCACCATATAAATAAATACCTTTATAATTACCTTTTTTTTGATTTTCTAAAGCGTATTTTAAAATCTTTGCTTTTTCTTTTTTTTCATTATTAGTTAATAAATTAAATTCTTGATTTGTTAATTCACTAAAATAATAATCTTTTGCAACTATAGAAAAATCTTTAACATCAAAATCAGTATATAAATAATTGTTTATAATTTTATCTAATTCTTGTTGTTGAAGTTTATGAACACAAGCGGTATTTTGAATATAAAAACGACCATTTTCAAAAACAATATTTACTTGATTACCCTTAGGATTTTGCACACATTCTTTGTTAATATCGCACTCTTTATAAAATAATAAAAAATCATCTAATATATCTTGATTTTTTAAAAGCACTTCATCAGTGATAGGTGTTTGACTTTTTTGCGATTCAATGATTAAACTATTTATTTTTTTATTATTCTTATATTTTTCTAGTTGCATATTATTCTCCTATAAAAGTGCTTCAAGTTCTTCGAAAATAGTTGTATTTTGAGATAATTGTTCATTTAAAAAATCATTTGTTAAATTAGATTCTAATAGATCGTTTGTTTGAATTGTTTTATCAACTTGACTAGAACTATTTTTGATCTTTTTCAAGTAAGTCATTGTTTTTTCAGTGCTTTTTATATTTTTTTCATATAAAGTTTTAGCTATTTTTTGAATATATTTAACTACAATAGATCCATTATTTTTTTTATAACTAAAATCAATTAAACAATTAATAATTCCATCATTAAATTTGTATGTGTTTTTAATATTATCAATAGCATGAGCTCAATCTGATAGATCAATTTTATACTTAGCTTTACAATAATCATTTCAATGCATGTTATCAATGATTTGAATCATGTTTTGTTGGTTTTTAGTTTTTTTAGTATTAGTTTTATTTTTTTGTTTTTCACTTGTAACTAAAGAAATTAATTCTCTTTCAAGTAAGATTAAATCAATTGATTTTTTATCAAAATCATATGAATTATTAATTAATAAAATTACTTCATTTTCAGTTAATTTTTTAATAATTAAAACATCAACAAGTATTTTTGCAAGATTTTCAGAACATAGATCTATATTAATATTTTGTTCTTTTAATTTAGTATCAATATAATTTAAATCTAAAACTTCTTTTAATTTTTCACAATTTGATGAATTAACTTTTAAGCTTGTTTTATATTTTTTAGAATCATTCATAAAAGAATAATCAATAATATCAGCAAAATCAATATGAACTTCTTCAAATTCATCTTGATTAATTTTATTAACACCTTTTAACATAAACTTAGTAATTTCATAATTTTGTTCATCTAAAGTTTTTTCTAATAAATTATTTAAATATTCATTATTAAAAAAGTCTTTACTTTTTAAAGGAGAAATTATTTGAAATTTAACTAGTTTTGATTGATCTTTTTTAACATAAACTCTAACAAGATTTAATGCGTTTAAAATATCTAAAGCATCAACAATTTCTTTATGAGTCATTTGAGTAATGCTACATAACCTTTCTTCGTCTAATCCTTGATTTTTTAATTTAGAAGTGATCATATGTTCTTGAATCAATGTCAAAAATAAACTAACTGTTTTAGCTCCAATTAATGGTTGATATAAACATGTTAAGGTTTTGTATTCTTCAGCATCTAGAATCGGCGGAGTATCTACTGAATATTTAAAGCCTTTTTTTAAAACTTCCATAATAATCCCCCTAATGCCTTTATATTAATAATATTAATATGTTTTAACCTTAAAATATTTTTAAAAGATTTAAATATTTTTCAATGTTATTTTCATTTTATAACATGATTAAAAATAACTATTTAACATAGTGTTTATTATATGTTTTCCACTTTTCAACAACAGTTATTTTTGACAGTTATTACAATAGTATGTTCCTCTTTGATTTACTTGAATTTTTAAAATTTTTGATCCACATACTTTGCAATTTTTATTATTTTGTAAATGTACTTTTAATTCGTTTTGATATTGACCTTTAACTCCTGGTAAAGATTCAAAATCATTAATTGTAGTTCCATTCATTTCAATAGCTTTTTGTAAAACTTGTTCAGCATTGTATATTATATCTTTTATTTGTTCTTTTGATAATAACTTAGAAGTTTTATCTGGTAGAATTTTTGATAAAAATAAAACTTCATTTACATAAATATTACCTAATCCCGCAATTATATTTTGATCTAATAATAAAGTTTTAATTGCTTTATTACTATTTTTTGTTTTTGAATATAAATACTCAACAGTTGTTTGTCCATTTAATGGAACTGGTCCTAGTTTATCTAATTTAGATTCAACTAAATAATTATCTTTATTATAAATATCTAAAGTTCCAAAACCTCTAGCATCATAAAATCTAAAGAGCATATCATCATCTAATAAAATTTCAGCTCTTAATCAAGATTGTTTATAACTATAATTGTTTTGTTGTTCAACTACTCATTTTCCAGTCATTCTTAAATGAGAAATAATTACATAATCATCTAGTTGGATAACGATATATTTTGCTTTATTAAAAACTTTATTTATTTTTTGATTTTTAACTAGATTTTTAAAATCAAATGCTGATTTAGTTTTGATAATTTTTTCTGAAAATATGTTTGCATCTTTAATTATTTTGTTTGTAATTTTTGGTTTGATAACTTTTACAACTGTACTAACTTCTGGTAATTCTGGCATATAAACTCCTATTTTAATCCATATCAAGTATTTGCTTGAGATTGTGAAACTTCTAAATTAATAATCGCTTCATCATCAATATTTAATCATTTAATCATATCAACTAAAGCTGAACTCATTTTATCAACTACAATTTGTTTAACTTGATCTAATTCATTTAAAGGAACTTCTAAAATGATTTCATCGTGAATTTGACCGATCATAATAGTTTTTAAATTATTTGATTTTAATTCTTTAAAAATAGATATCATAGCTACTTTTAAAATATCTGAAGCCGTTCCTTGAATTGGCATATTAACAGCAATTCTTTCTCCAAATTTTCTAACTAAATATTGTTTAGATTCTAATTCTAAAAGATGTCTTTTTCTATTTGTTAATGTTGAAGAGTATTTATTTTCTTTTGCTTTTGAAATTTGATCTTGTTTAAATTGTAATAATCCAGGAAATGACTTATAGTAGTCTTCTATCATTTGTTTTGCAGTTTTAACATCAACATTTAAATCATTTGCTAAACCATAATCAGTTAAACCATATAAAATACCAAAATTAAATACTTTAGCCATTCTTCTTTGTTCAGGTGATACTTTTTGATCTTTTGATATATTAAAAATTAATCTAGCAGCTTGATCGTGAATATCTTTATTAGCATTAAAAGTATCAATTAAAACTTGTTCTTTTGACATTTGAGCTAAAACTCTTAGTTCAATTTGAGAATAATCAAAGCTTAAAAATGTTTTATCACTTGAAGTTGTAAATATTTTTCTTACTTGTTTTTGATCTTCATCTTGAATAGAAATATTTTGAATATTAGGATAAGCTGAACTTAATCTTCCAGTATTTGTTAAAGTATGATTAAAAATTGTGTGAATCTTATTATCATCATAAATAAATTTTTCAAAACCTTTTAAATAGGTTGTATATAATTTGTGAAATTTTCTATGTTCAATTAATAGATTAACAATAGGATGATAAGCTTGTAATTTTTCTAAAACATCTTTTGATGTAGCATTTTTATCTAGGTTTGGAAGATTAAGTTTATCAAATAATAATTCTTGAACTTGTTTTGGAGAAGCAAAATTAAAATCATCATCTATAATGTCATTTAAAATTTCTTTCATATCATTTTCAATGTTTTGAAGTTTAACTAAAATGTTTTGAGTTTGAGTTTTTAATTCTTTTTTATCAATATAAATTCCTTGACGTTCAGCAACATATAATACTTCAATTAATAAATGATCTAATTTGTAGTAAAGATCTAATGTATTAGTTTGTTTTAATTGATCGATTAATTTATCGAAATTATTTTTTAAAATAATCGCTTTTTTAGTAATATATTCAGATTTTTTGTCTAAATCAATATTTGGATTTTTCTTAACACCTTTTCCGAAAATATCTTCTTTACTTTCTAAATATATTTTTAGATCGATCATTTTAATTTGATGTTCTAATTCTGATTTAGCAAAAGCATTTAATGAATAACAAGCAACCATAAAATCAAAACTAAAATCAGTTACATAAACATCATAACCATGATTTTTTAATAAATAAGTTGTTTTTTTAATATCATATGTGATTTTTTCTAACTTATCATCTTTTAAGAATTTTTCTAATTCAGCATCAATTAAACCATCAACTAGATCATCAAAAATACTCAATTGTTGAACTTGTTTTTTAAAATCAATATAAAAATTTCCTTTACTATTAGAAATACCAATTCCAATCATATTATCTAAATGATAGTTTTCTTCTAGTGATTCAACATAAATATAATTTTTCTCATCACTATATTCTTTAGATCATTTTTTTAAAATAGTGATATTAGGTTTTTCTTCTTTAGTTTCATTTTCTTTATTAAGATCACAAATAAAATCGAATTTATTCATTAAAGAAAACATTTCATATTTAGTTAAGAATCTTTTAATATTTTTTGGATCTAAATTTATTGGATCAAATTCAAGCTCTTCAATATTAACATCAGTTTTAATTGTTGCTAATCTCTTGCATAAAAAAGCTGAATCTTGATCGTTTTCTAATTTAGTTTTTGTTGCTCCTTTAATTTCATTTATATTATTATAAATATTTTCTAAACTACCGTATGTATTTATTAGTTTGCTTGCTCCTTTATGACCAATTCCATTAACACCTTTTAAATTATCTGAACTATCTCCCATAATAGCTTTTAAATCTGGAACTTGTTTTGGTAAAACTTCTCATAATTTAAATAGTTCTTGTTCATTAATTACATCTGGATTTACAATACCTTGTTTTGGTACAACACACACAGTTTTATTACTAATTAGTTGATACATATCTTTATCACTACTTAATATTTCAACACTAACTTCATCAAATTTTTGTTCAGCAACTTTTGCAATAGTTCCAACTATATCATCGGCTTCAACATCATCTCTTTCAAATCAACAAATGTTTGCAGAAGTTAAAAACTCTCTAATTATTGGTAATTGTTTTATTAACTCTTCAGGTGTTTTTTGTCTTCCTGCTTTATAATCTTTTAACATTTCATGTCTGAAAGTTTTTTTACCTTTATCAAAAGCGATAAATAAACAATCATAAGGACCTCGCGAGTTTAAAACAGATAACATCATATTTATAAAAGAATAAACTGCATTTGTAGGTGTTCCACTTGTTGTTCTCATAATTGGACTTGATGAATATGCCGTTGCATAATATGCTCTAAATAATAATGAGTTACCGTCTATTATTAATATTTTTTTCATAATTTTCTCCTTAGATTTGTTTAATTAGTTTTACAAATTTTGCTGATATTTTATTTTGTCTTGTGTTAGGTTGAATTTCAATAATATAAGCTTTATTAACAATAAGTTTATCTTTAACTTGCTCATAATCATTTGCAAAAATAGTCACATCAACTTCTGAAGTACTATCAAATATTGAAATAAATGCCATTGTATTATTATTCTTATCTTTAATTTCTTTAATGTTTGAAATAAATCCAACAATAATTTGATTTTGATTTACTGTTAATTTTGAAATATCAACAGGGTTGTATTTTAAATTAGAGTTTTTAATTTTTAAAATAGGATTTGAATCAATGAAAAATCCATACAATTCTTTTTCAAACATAGCTAATGTTTCATCATCAAATTCATCATAATCAATTAGAATAACTTTTTCTTCATCACTTATATTTTTTAAATCTTTAAAAGCAACTGCTTGATTATAAATAATATCTAAATTTTTTAACATAGTTTGTTTATTTAAGTTTCACAAATTATCTAATGCTCCAGCTTTAATTAAAATTTGAATTGTACTTATTGATATTTTTTGATTAATCATAGCTAAAACAAAACTATTGATATCTTTAAACATCTCTTTATTTTCTTTTTTTGCTTGTGATATTTTTTTAACAATTTCTATACCTATTCCTTTAATTGTAGTTAGTGGCATATAAATTTGTTTATTTCTTATTTGATAAGTTAGTGAAGTATTTAAAATAATCGGTTTATTTATCTTAATATTATATTCATTTAACTCTTTAATATATTGGTGTGTTTTTAATTCACTTCCAATCACTCCACTTAATAAACTACTGTAAAATTCACAAGTATAATTAGCTTTAAAATATGCTAATCAATAACTCACATAAGAATATGAAATTGAGTGAGATTTATTAAATCCATAGTTAGAAAATTTATCAATTCAGTTTCAAATTAAATTAGCTTTATTTGGTGATAAGTTATTTAGTTTTATTGCATTATTAACAAATTCTTCTCTTGCTTGATGCATATAATCAGCATTTTTCTTACTCATAGCTCTTCTTACAATATCAGCTTTTGCTAGTGAAAAATTGGCGATTTTTTTAAGCATTTGCATAACTTGTTCTTGATAAACAATAACTCCATAAGTTGATTTTAAAATATCATAAACACTATCATCGATAACTTTAAGATTAGGTAATTTTTTATTAGATAAATATTGAGGTATCATTTCTTGAGGTCCTGGTCTATATAAAGCAGAAGCATCAGAGATACTCGATATAGAGTCAACTTTCATCTTAACTATTAGATCAGTCATTCCTTTAGATTCTAATTGAAATATACCTGAAGTATGTCCTTTTTGTAAAAGATTAAATGTTTTTCAATTATTTAACGGAATTTGGTTTAATTTAACATTAATATTGTAATTTTTTTGTATTAAATGTTTAATTTCTTGTAATGTTGTTAGATTTTTTAAACCTAAAATATCCATTTTAATTAAACCTATTTCTTCTAAATAACTCATATCATATTGAGTTTGAAAAATACCATTATAACCGATCTTAATTGGAGCAATTTGCCTTAAATCAACATCAGATAAAATAACTCCAGCAGCGTGAGTTCCAGATTGTCTAGGTAATCCAACAATCATATTCATAGCATCAAAAATAGTTTTGAAATTTTCATCTTGATAATAATCTTTTAGTATTTTGTTTTCATTTACAAAATCTAAAAAATTAATATCTTTATCATGATCTAAAAGTTTAGATATTTTATTTACAATATTCATTTCAATTTTAAAAACTCTACATACATCTCTTCAAGCCATCTTATAACCAATTGTTTGATAAGTTGTAATTGTTGCAACATTGTATTTTCCATATTTTTCAAATAAATATTCTAGAACTTCTTCACGTCTATTATCTTGAAAATCTACATCAATATCAGGAAGAGTTTGACGTTCAGGATTTAAAAATCTTTCAAACAATAGATCATATTTTAAGGGGTCAACATCAGTAATTCTTAATAAAAAACTAATTAAACTACCTGCAGCACTACCACGTCCGGGACCGACCATAATATCTTGTTTTTTAGCGAAATTAACATAATCAGCAACTACTAAAAAATAATCACTAAATCCCATATTTTTTATGACATTTAGTTCATATTCTAATCTTTTAAAATACTCTTTTGCATTAATTTGTTGATTATTTTTTTGGTTATATTTAATAAATGCTTTTAAAGATAATTCACATCTTTGTTTTAAAAATTCATTACTTGAAATATTATCTGGTGTTTTGTATTTTATTAAATATTTTGTATCATTGTCAAAAAGATCAAAACTTACTTTTGAAAGTATTTCAATACTTACTTTATAATTATTTTGTTCTAAAAAAGTTATATCAGGATAACAATTAAAAGAATTAATGTTTATTTCATCAAGAGTTTTAGTTTCTCTTATTGCAGTTAAAATTTTATAAACATCTTTTTGATCAGGATCTAAATAATTAATTGGTTCTAAGTATAATTTCAATTCATCAGCATCATACAAATCATCATTTAAAATTATTTTTAAATTAGTTTTAAATTCTTGATCAGTAAATTTAGCTATAACTACAACATTGGTATTTATATTTTGATAAATATAATTTTTAATATCTTGATCAGAATGAGTAAAACCGTCATGTAAAAAACTAGATATATGACAAATAATTTGATAACCTAATCTATTTTTTGCATAAATACATAATCTAGTTTGATCGTCAAAATCTATGTTTAATCCAACAATTGGTTTAATATTATTTTTTTGAGATTTTTTAATAAATTCAGCAACACCAAACATAGTGTTTTTTTCACAATAAAAAGCATAATCAAAGTCATGCTTTTTAACAAAAGAAATGTAATCATCAATTTTAATTAATGAATCTAAAAAATTATATTCACTTTTAACTGTAAACAGTGGTGTAAAATTCATGATTTATCTCCTTTGTTTTAATTTTTATTCTTTATTTTCTACAACTTCTCCATTTTTGAATACAAATTCAGTTATATGGTTTTGAATTGTTTCTTCTAAAAGTTCAGGTCATAAAATAGCATCTTCTTGAGCGATCGCTGTGTGAAGTCTAGGTTTTGTAACAGGTTGTTTTGGCACAAACATACTACATACATCATCAAATGGAAGAATTGAAGTTTCATATGTATCAATAAACTTAGAAATTTCAATAATTTCTTCTTTATCATATGTAATAACTGGTCTTAAAATAGGTATTAAACTTGTTCTGTTTATTACATCCATACTTTCAATAGTCTGACTAGCAACTTGTCCTAAGCTTTCACCTGTAATTAGAGCTTTATAATTGTATTTATCAGCAATAGCGTTTGCTATTCTCATAAACATTCTTCTCATAATAGTTATCTTATAACTTTCTTCAGGAATATGTTGTAATTCTTGTAACATTAAAGCAAAATCACAAACATATAATCTGAAAGTTGATGAATTATATCTAGATAATTTTTTAGCTAAATCAAAAACTTTTTTTAATGCTTCAGCTGAAGTGTGAGGTGGAGTCATAAAGTGTATAAAATCAATATGCATACCTCTTTTTAAAGTTAAAAATGAAGCAACAGGTGAATCAATTCCACCACTTAATAAACTTAAACCTTTACCACTAATTCCAACTGGTAATCCTTTTAAACCACTAATTCTATTATCAAAAACTTCAGCGTGATCTTTTTTAATTACAACTTCTACTTTTAAATCGGGATTATGTACATCAACAGATAAATTAGAACAAGCTTTTAAAATTTCTGGAGCTAATTTTTGTTTAATTTCAATACTTGTTAGCTCAAAAGATTTATCTTTTCTAGTTGCTTCTAATTTAAAGGTTTTTGCATTAGATTGTTCAACTATTTTTAAAATAGCATTTTTAATATCTTCAAGATCTTTTTTTGTGTGTTGAATAACTGATAATGAATAAATTCCAAAAACAGTTTTTAATTCTTCTAAAACATCATTTGAAATTTCATCATTAACTTTTAATATTAAAGAATTATTATCTTTAATATATTCAATATCATCTTTATTAAATCTTTTTAATTTAAATTTAATGTTAGAAATTAACTTATCAACGAATCTGAATCTGTTATTTCCTTTTAATGTTAATTCACCATATCTTATTAAAATGTGTTTCATGTTTTCTCCTAATTCTTAAATTTTATTTTCTTTAAATAAATCTATACCTAATTCAATAGTTCTTTTATAATCTTTTAACTCATAAGCATTCATTATTTCATTTATTTTCTTATTAGAATTGTTTTTATAATCTAAATAACGATTAGCGTAAGTCACAACATACTGAGCTAATTTATCTAACATAACTTCATCAATAACATTGTGTTTAATATAAATTGTTTTTCTTAATTGAACATCTAATTTTTTTAATAATGCATCAAAATTATCTGGTGAAGATAAAATGAATTTATTTTTCTTTTCAATATCTTCTAAATCTTGATATCTAGATTTAATTTTATTTTTATATTGTTGTAAGTTTTTAATATCACCATGTCTGTAAATAATTGATTCAGTACACAATAATGTAGTTCTAATGTTATCTAGTTTTGATTCGACTTCTTCTAAGAATGAATCTTTAGTTCTTAAAATAGAATAAATTTCTATAAAGTCATTATAATAACTTTCTAATCTAGTTAAAATATTTTTTATTTGATAAGCACATTTATATAACACTGAATAAGCTTTTATTGAATATTTAAACTTAATAAATTTAGAACAAATAATTTTATATTCATCATTAATCGAATCAATAAAAGGTTTAATAGCATAGTATTTTTCTTTAGCTATATCAATGTTGTTTTTTAATGAAGTATTTAAAAGAATTAATTGTTCTATTTTTTTACTTTCGTTTTCAAATTCTTTTATAATGTTTTGAATTTTTCCAATATTATTTTCAAAGAATATAAAAACTTTATCTTCAAATTTTAAATAAGAACTTAATCTATCAATATCACTAAATAATTGTTGATATTGATTTGTTGCTGAATCAATTTTTCCATTATATATAAACTGTAATATTTTTTCTTTATGTTCTTTAAAATTATTATTTATATCTTCAAGTTTATGATCTTTATCATTTTTAAAAATTAATTGTTTATTAATTTCTTCTAATTTCTGATATAAAGCACCATTTTTTTCTAATGACATAGCCATTCTGTGAGTTTTATCAATAAACTTAATAAATCTAGAAATTCCTTCAGATAAATTAATGATTTTTCTAAACGCTTCTTCAAACTTACCTATCTTAATATAATAATCACAAATAGTAATTTTTTTATTAATTATTTGTTTATACTCTTCAATAATTGACACGTTAACTTTTAATTCATTTTGTTCTTTTTTTAGATCTACAAAATCAAAAATTTCATTAGCAGTTTCTTGAATAATAATTTTAGTATCTCTTAATAAAAACTCAACTTCAGTTACTTTTTGAGTTTCATAATATATATCTCTAACATTTAATTCTAAGTTTTTAGATACTTCTAAAAGTTTATTTGCTCTATGTAAATTTTTTATAGAAGGAAATCTTTTTGATTTAAAACTTCATTTATTGACACCGAAATATTGACTTACATTTTCAATTAATTCAGGTAGTTGAATTTTATAAATTTCATAGTATTTTACTTTTCATATTTCAATATCTTGTTTTAAATTTTCATTACTAGAATTTTGAACAATAAAATTCATTCTATTTAAACGATTAGGTAGTGGGTGTTTTAAAATTCTTTCAATAATATTTGTTGTTTTAAAAGCTTTACTAATAATATTTTTATAAATTATCAACATAGATAAACTAATAAGTAAACCAAAAAAACCTATTCCAAAAGCAACATATGAAATAAGTTCAATAATTCTATTTGAACTAAAAACAAATATAGGATTTATGATCATTTCCATTGCTTTTGCTCCCTTTTTCTAAATTAAATTATACCAAAATAGACTAGCTATTAAGATAAGTAGAAATAAAGTTATTTCCAGTAATTATTAACTTCGTTCTTAACATACGGTTCTAGTTTTTTTATCAATAACTACAATTAATTTATGAAAGATTATGAAGTATTAATCACACGTTTAGACTTTTTTCAAGTCTTTTTTTTTTTTTTTGCGAGTACAATTTTTATAAAAGTGATTGTATTTTTTTAAGTAAAGAAAGGATAAATAAATATGAAACTATTTAAATGATTTTCTTTATCTGTTATTTTAATAGGAAGTTTTGTTACAGTACCAATTATTACTACTTCTAAAATAGTAAAAAATAATCATGAATCAAATAATCAATCAGATCCACAAGATATTAAACAACAATTAGAAACAAGTATTTCACAAGTAAAAGAAAAGATAAAAACTCTTAAAGAAAAAACAGAATCACTAACTCAACAATATCAATCTAATGAAACTAAAATTAATGAATTTAATCAATCACTTACACAACTTACAACTCAAAGAGATTCATTGAAAGAAACTTTAGATGATTTATTGCTACAAAATACTAATAGGAATCAAGGTTTAATAACATATAAATTAGAACTAGATAGTTTAGAATCTAAACTTGAAAATTTTACTCAAGAACGTGGTAAATTAGTAAAAGAAAACCAAGAAAAAAGAGACCTTATTAATCAATTAAAACAACAAATAAATGGTATAAATAGCGAAATAGGAGATTTAACTTCTGCTATATCTAAACAAGAAGTAACAAATATTAATTTAAACAATAGTAACGGAGATAAAAGGAGAATTGACGCACCTAGAGAATTAGCAAAACTTAATAGAATTAGAACTGAATTATCTGATATTGAACGTCAAGTTAAAAATAAGGAAAAAGAACAAGCTGATTTAGAAAAGAACTTAAAAGAAGTAGAAGACAGGCATAAAAAATTAAAAGAAGAAATAATACCTAATTTAACAACAAGATTTAACAACTTAAAAAGAGATTTTGATCAACAACAAGAAATGAATAAAAATTATGTTACTGTTTTTTCAAAAATGGTAAATGAAGTTTGAGAAAAAACTACTAAAAAAACTATTTGAGCACTTGATGCTTATAGGGATATTCTATCTCGTTTTAACATTGAAACACAAAAAAACTTATCAATTTCAAATTTTAAATTGAGAGAACCAAGTGAATCTAAAGAAAGAGTTAGTGTTGGAAAATTTAAAATAGTAGTTGATGATCTTACAATACAAACAGGAATACAAAATCTTCAAATAATCAATTTAGATTTAGATATAGATTTTATTTACCCTGAAAGTAGACCTCATAAGATAGAAGGTAATAAATTAGTTGAAATAGGTTATAGAAAAAGATTTTTAAAAGATGGAATTGGCAATGCGGGACTTGGAGGCGGAGAAAATTTAATTTCTATATATGACCCATTACCTGATGTAAATGAAGTGCCTGAGTATTTACCTTGGTTTATTCAATCTCTAGATTCTGCATTTCTTAGAAATAAATTCTCTTCTATAAAAAATCTGGAAAAATGAGATGTTTCAAACATAATAGTTATGAACTATACATTTAGACTTGCTACAAAATTTAATCATCCAATTGGTAATTGAAACGTTTCAAATGTGAGATTTATGCGTAGAACTTTTGCAGGTGCACAAGGTTTTAGACGAAATATCTCAAAATGAAATGTTGTAGAACATGTAAAAACTTTTGCTTTTGTAACTATTAAATCAGGTAATTGAAACAATCCTTATTGGGATAATAATCTGCCACAAATTGTTCGAAATAGATTTACTTCAGGAATAACACCTGGTGGTTTTGACCCATTCAAAGGTGAGGATGGTTCGGATGGTGGAGCTGGTCTAGAATGAATAATAGATAAAGATGCCTAATGATCATTGAACTTGCTAATTAATAAGGAGGGCGGTTTTATGAAATTATATAAATTAATTGCTTTAAGCACAGTTTTTATACCATCATCGATTTTCATACCAACTATAAGTTCTTTTTCATATTTAAAACAAGATTCTAGTCGAACAATCACTGAAAAGATTAATAATTTTAACGGATTAATAACCAACATCGATTCAAAAGTAAAAGAAATTGAAAAAGAAAGTAAAAAACTTTTAACAAAATTATCAGAACAAAAACAAAGCATATCTAATTTAGAACAACAAATTAAGATCATTGAATCAGAAAGAGATATGCTGAGTGCGTCAATTGCATCATTGCATACGCATGATGCAAATCGGAAACGAATAATATTTATATTAGAACGCAGAAAAAGCCAGCTAGATGAAGATATATCATCAATAAAACAACAAATTGCTAAATTAAGACAAGAAAAAGAAGGAATTGAAAAAGAACATTCGGGTGTATCTTCTCAATTAGTACAACTTAGATCTAGAAAAAAAGATTTACAAGAAGAATTTGATGGATTATTAAGGCATCATCAAACCTTACTTGATGAACAACAAGATATCCAAAAAACAATAGACTCTTATATTCAAGAAGCGAACAATATTAATGAACAAATAAACGATGAAAAAATTAAAATTGGTAAAATACAATCTACTATAGAGTCTCTAAGAGAAACTCATTCCCAAGTTAATACACAAATAAGTTCATTAGTTAGTGAAGAAACAAGATTAGAAAGAGAAATTAGAGATTTAATACCTAGAATTAATGAACTAGAAAGAGATAATGGTCCTTTGAATAAATTACTTGTAGGAAAAATTACTGAACTTTGAAACGATAACATGAAAGATACTATTTGAGCTGGAGAAACATATCAAAGTGTAGTAAACCGTTTTAATAAAGTAATAAATAGTAAAGGAAATAGTAAAGGTTTAAAATCTAAACTAAGTGATATCTCAAATTTAAATAGCAAGGTTTCAAACACTGATTTTTTAACTATGGGAATTGAACAAAATAATAAAATTGTCTTAAAGCTAAATTTAAAAGTAGGAGAAATTCATCCAGAAGAAAGAGCTAAACCGGTTGTAGAAAATGGTGTTTTAAAACAATTCGGTTATATAAAAGAAGAAATAAATGGTAAATCATATATAAGAATTGTATTCGATAATTCTATACACACCGTTCCAGAAAGACTACCTTGGTTTATTACTAGCTTAAGAGACATGCTTTACTTGAATCAGCACACTGTCAAAATAACAAATATGGAAAAATGAGATACTTCAAATGTAAAAGATATGTCAAGTGCCTTTGAAGGTGCAAGAGCTTTTAACCAAGACATATCAAATTGAGATGTTTCGAATGTTGAAGATGTTACTAATATGTTTCGCCGAGCTCAAAGTTTTAGACAAGATATTTCACATTGAGATTTATGCAGAGCTAATACATTAAACTTTGTAACCCCAAGATCTGCAAATTGAAATGATCCTTATTGAAGTATTAATTTACCAACAGTAATTCATCATAGATTTACTAGAAATGAAGGAGAAATAAACAACCAAGGAACTATTATTTATATAAGACCATCTGGTAATTGTTAGAACCTATTGAAAAATTATTAATTAAATAATTTCATAAATACACTATATAAAATGGTGTAAAAAGGTTAAAAAAGGATTTTACAGCCATTTATGCTAAAACCTAAAAATTTTAAAATAGAGTTTAAAGAAGAAACTCTATTTTTTTATTATAAAAAATATAAAAATAAACAAAATTATTCACTAAAAAATAATAGTAAAATATGCTATTTTATACACTATAGAAAAGAGGATAATAAAATACATCAATTTCTTTAACGTCTTTATTAACGTTTATGTTCAGTAATTCTATTTTTATTTTGTAATTCTAATCTAGAATTTAAAAGATAAATTACATAATTTAAGAACACTAGAGATACAAAATATAAAAGCATGATTATATACATTTTTTTATATACCATCTGTTGTGTATTTATACAGTTTAAATAAGATTTCTTTTAAATACAATTAAAATTTTAAGTTATTTTTTATCAATAACTACAATTAATTTATGAAAAATTATGAAGTATTAATCACACAGTTAAACTCTCTTCGAAACCGGGACAAAATTATTAGACTAAATAGTTATGTTTATTATACACACCTCATAGTTCTTGAGGTGTTTTTCATTTGAATTTTTTAATATTCTTTCATTGTTATATCACTCAATGAAATTTTTAATACATTCTTTTAGTTCACTAAAAGTCATTTCTTTACTTTCTTTTCAAAGTTATAAAACATTTCTGATTTTAAAATTGAAAAGAAATATTCAGCTTCTCTATTGTCTAGAGAGTTACCTATTCTTGACATTGACACCACTCCACCTCGTTGCTTTATATACTCAAGATATTCATTCGATGAATATGTTACACCATGGTCTGTGTGAATAATAAAGTTTTTAGGAAATTTTGTTTTTCTAATGTGAGTCATAATTAAATTAGTGTCGTTATATATGGATAAATTATAACTAACAATTTTCTTTGTTTTGTGATGAATTACGATAGATAAATAAACATGTCTTCCTTCTACATCTATTGGAGCAGGAATGTAACTAACATCACTTGCATAAATATCGTTTTGTAGTCCATTATAATCTCTATTAGCAATATTTGGATAATACACGTTAGTATTTTTTGATTCACGCTTTTTCTTGCACGTTGTTCTTACGTGACAGAAAAGACCTAATTTATTCATTGCTCTTCCTAGTGTTCTAGGGTTAATAATAATGCCATATGTCTTGAAAATATATGCTGATAGCCTTTCTCTACCATATCTTCCGTTTTGTTTTGCAAAAGCTTCTCTAATTATTTCTGCGTGTTCTATAACAGCTTCTTTCTTATCTTTTGATTGTTTCTTGATTTTGTAGTAAAAAGTTGATTTAGGTATTCCAAGAATTTTCATTATTTCCTTGTTAGAAATATTTTCTCCAAATTTTTTCTTAATTTTTTCTATCAGTTCATCTAGATTGTCAACCTTATTTTTCTTTAAAATATCTTCTTTAAAAGGTCTGTTATTAACCATTCTAAAACTTCGTGATCAATCTCTTTAATCACTTCGTTTCTTTGTTTATCATATTCTTCTTTGTTCTTTCTAGGTCTACCTGATCCTTTACCTTTTTAGGTGCTTTTCCTGTTTGTGATTCTTTTAGTTCCATACCTAAATTATAATCTTTATATTTTCTAGATAAATATCAGAAGGCTTCTTCTGAAAGTAAATAATTTTCAGAATTTCTAATTTTGCTATAAATATAACAAAATTCTTTTTAGTAATATTTTGAGATAAATATTCTTTGTAGTGCTTAAATACTTCTAACCACTCACTTACACTTAGTTGCTTTCCTCTTTTCATAAATACTCCTTTTTGAAAAAATAGACCCCCTAGGGGTCTATCCCTTAGGGAGTCTAATAACTTTGTCCTACTCTCTTCTTATGAAAGTGATTGTATTTTTTAAGTAAAGAAAGGATAATATATGAAACTATTTAAATGATTTTCTTTGTCTATTATTTTAATAGGAAGTTTTGTTACAGTACCAATTATTACTACTTCTAAATTAATAAAAATAATTATGAATCATCAAATAACCAATCAAATACACAAGATATTAAACAACAATTAGAAACAAGTATTTCACAAGTAAAAGAAAAGATAAAAACTCTTAAAGAAAAAACAGAATCACTAACTCGACAATATCAATCTAATGAAACTAAAATTAAGGAATTTAATCAATCACTTACACAACTTACAACTCAAAGAGATTCATTGAAAGAAACTTTGAATGATTTAAGTCTACAAAGAGCTGGTAGTAGTACAGGTTTATTAGAATATCAATTGCAAATAAATGTTTTAGAATCTCAAATTAAAGATCTTAATGAAGAACATGGAAACTTAGTAAAAGAAAACCAAGAAAAAAGAGACCTTATTAATCAATTAAAACAACAAATAAATGGTATAAATAGCGAAATAGGAGATTTAACTTCTGCTATATCTAAACAAGAAGTAACAAATATTAATTTAAACAATAGTAACGGAGATAAAAGGAGAATTGACGCACCTAGAGAATTAGCAAACCTTAATAGAATTAGAACTGAATTATCTGATATTGAAAGTCAAGTTAAAGAAAAGCAAAAAGAACAAGCTGCTTTAGAAAAGGACTTAGAAAATATACAAGACAGACATAAAGAATTAAAAGAAGAAATAATACCTAGTTTAACAAGAACGCTTAACAACTTAAAAAGAGATTTTGCTTGACAACAAGAAATGAATAAAAATTATGTTACTGTTTTTTCAAAAATGGTAAATGAAGTTTGAGAAAAAACTACCAAAAAAACTATTTGAGCACTTGATACTTATTTTGATATTCTATCTCGTTTTAACATTGAAACACAAAAAAACTTATCAATTTCAAATTTTAAATTGAGAGAACGAAGTGAATCTAAAGAAAGAGTTAGTGTTGGAAAATTTAAAATAGTAGTTGATGATCTTACAATACAAACAGGAATACAAAATCTTCAAATAATCAATTTAGATTTAGATATAGATTTTATTTACCCTGAAAGTAGACCTCATAAGATAGAAGGTAATAAATTAGTTGAAATAGGTTATAGAAAAAATTTTTACAAGATGGAATTAACAGTGGTACGCAAGGACTTCAAGGAGGAGAAAATTTAATTTCTATATATGAACCATTAACTGATGTCAATGAAGTGCCTGAGTATTTACCTTGGTTTATTCAATCTCTAGATTCTGCATTTCTTAGAAATAAATTCTCTTCTATAAAAAATCTGGAAAAATGAGATGTTTCAAACATAATAGTTATGAACTATACATTTAGACTTGCTACAAAATTTAATCATCCAATTGGTAATTGAAACGTTTCAAATGTGAGATTTATGCGTAGAACTTTTGCAGGTGCACAAGGTTTTAGACAAAATATCTCAAAATGAAATGTTGTAGGAGATGTAAAAACTTTTGCTTTTGTAACTATTAAATCAGGTAATTGAACAGAACCTTATTGGAGTAATAATACGCCACAAATTGTTCGAAATAGATTTACTTCAGGAATAACACCTGGTGGTTTTGATAGATTAAAAGGTGAGGATGGTTCGGATGGTGGAGCTAATCTAGAATGAATACGAGATGCCTAGTGATCATTGAACTTGCTAATTAATAAGGAGGGTGGTTTTATGAAATTATATAAATTAATTGCTTTAAGCACGATTTTTATACCATCATCGATTTTCATACCAAATATAAGTTCTTTTGCATATTTAAAACAAGATTCTAATCAAACAATCACTGAAAAGATTAATAATTTTAACGGATTAATTACCAGCATCGATTCAAAAGTAAAAGAAATTAAAAAGAAAGTAAAAACTTTTAACAAAATTATCAGAACAAAAACAAAGCATATCTAATTTAGAACAACAAATTAAGATCATTGAATCAGAAAGAGATATGCTGAGTGCGTCAATTGCATCATTGCATACACATGATGCGAATTTGAAACAAATAATATTTATATTAGAACGCAGAAAAAGCCAGCTAGATGAAGATATATCATCAATACAACAACAAATTCCTAAATTAAAACAAGAAAAAGAAGGGATTGAAGCAGAACATTTGCGTGTATCTTCTCAATTAGAACAACTTATATCTAGAAAAGATAAGTTGCAAGAAAAATTAAATGGATTATTAGATCATCATAAAACCTTACTTAGTGAACAAAAAAGATCCAAGACGCAATAGATGGTTATATTCTAGAAGCGAACAACATTAAAGAAAAAATAGATGCTGAAAAAAGCAAAATTGGTCAAATAGAATCTAGTATAGAGTCTCTAAGAGAAACTCATTCCCAAGTTAATACACAAATAAGTTCATTAGTTGGTGAAGAAACAAGATTAGAAAGAGAAATTAGAGAGTTAAGACCTAGAATTAATCCACAAAAAGAGAAAATGACGCTTTAAATAAATTACTTGGAATAAAAATTACTGAACTTTGAAATGATAACATGAAAGATACTATTTATGCAGGAGAAAAGTGTAGTAAACCGTTTTAATAAAGTAATAAATAAAACGTTTAAAGATTTAAAATTTAAACTAAGTAATATCTCAAATTTAAATAGCAAAGTTTCAAATACCGATTTTTTAAATATGGAAGCTGAACAATATAATCATTTAAAGCTAAATTTAGAAGTAGGAGAAATTAATCCAGAAGAAAGACCTAATCCAGTTATACAAAATGGTGTTTTAAAAAATTTGGTTATAAAAAGAAAGAATAAAAGGTCAAACACGTGTAAAAATTGTATTTGATAGTTCTATACGCACCGTTCCAGAAAGACTACCTTGGTTTATTACTAGCTTAAGAGAAATGCTTTACTTCGATGAGCACACTGTCAGAATAACAAATATGGAAAAATGAGATACTTCAAATATAAAAGATATGTCAGGTACATTTCAAAATACATCAGCTTTTAACCGAGACATATCAAATTGAGATGTTTCTAATGTTGAAGATGCTAGTTTTATGTTTTCACAAGCTCAAAGTTTTAATGAATCTATTGTCCATTGAGATTTATGTAGAGCTGATACAACTAACTTTGTAAACCCAGCTTCTGGAAATTGAAGACAACCTTATTGAGAAGCTAATTTGCCAAAAGTAATTCGTGATAGATATACTGGACTTACTGCAAATGAAGGAGAAAACCAAAGAAATCCTATTTATATAAGAGCATCTGGTAATTGTTAGAACCTATTGAAAAAAATATTAATTAAATAATTTCATAAAATACACTATATAAAATGGTATAAAAAGGTTGAAAAGAAAGATTTTACAGTCATCTATGATAAAAATCGAAAAATTTTAAAATAGAGTTTCCAAACTCTATTTTTTATTATAAAAAATATAAAAATAAACAAAATTATTCACTAAATAATATTCGATCATTCACTAAAAATAATAGTAAAAATGTCCTATTTTAATATAATACACTATAGAAAAGAAGATAATAAAATGGTCATTCCTTATCACACTCTTTTAGAAGTTTTAAAAACTGAATAACAATTAACTTATGAGTTTTAGCTTGTAAGTTTCAACCTTTTATTTTTATGCTTAAATGGAAAACGTAGGAGAAAACCTACTCCAAAAGCAACATATGAAATAAGTTCAATAATTCTATTTGAAATAAAAAAATATAGGATTTATGATTATTTACATTGCTTTTGCCCCTTTTACTCTAAATTAAGTTATACCAAAATAGACTAGGTAATAAGATAAGTGAAAATAAAGTTGTTGATGATTATGTTAGAGTTTAGAATTTTACTAAGTTGGTTATTTTTTTGCTAGTTTTTATGATGTTATCTTTTTTCAATTTAAAGTGTTGATTGAACTTGTTTTGTTGATGATTTCTTGTTTTTGAGTAAGTGCTTCTTTATTAACTTTTAAGTTATCTAAAACAATCCGTTTACTTGTTAAATTATTGATAATAGTTAAAAGTTGGTTTTGTTAAACAATTAAGTTTTAATTGTCCTCGCATACAAATATAAACTATGAATATTATAATAATATTAACTCAAAAGATAAAAGCGTAGTGTTTAAATGAAAAGTATTCCTATAAGAATTTGTATAACAAATAAAACATATAATCAGTTAAAGAACAACGATTTTAATTTTGATTTAATAACAGAAAAGAGTATAGATTATTTTGTTATTTCTAATAATAAAAATATTTTCTATGATAAAGATAATTTTTATATGCTAACTAAGAAAAATAATAAAATATCATTTGACTTTATTTTTTTAGTTTTAGAATTTAATGAAAAGTTTTGTAGCTTTATTGGTGATGTATACAGACGATCTATGAAAGAGCTTAATGAGATTTTCTTTTCAAAAAGTAATAGTCTTTACTTCCAAATGAAGTTTGTTAAGTGGGATAAATTCAACTATATTTAAATACAGCTATGAATCTGATAATTATGATGTATTTGATTTTGTCACTGAAATTTTTATTAAAGTTTTAACTGGTTATTATTTTATTGATGGAAATAAAAGAACTGCTTTAATGTTGTTAATTCAACTACTAACAAACTTTGGGTATTATTTCTATTTTTCTGATGATTTCAATTTTTCTAAACATTTTTACCATCAAACTGTTGAAAAGGAACTGGCAAATTTTGTTAGTTAAAATGCTACAGCAAAATAAAGTCGGTCATAAAGAAATTAAAGAGTGAATATATTCAAGAATAACTATTTATTTAGAATCTTAAAACATTATCATTAATATATAAAAAAAGAGTGACAACTAACGAAAGAAAATAAATACAATAGTAGATTTGTTTCATGAGATTCAATATCTGAAGAAGAACTTTCAGAACAAGTTGAAAGAGTATCGAAAAGAATATCTAGCGATAAAGAGTTTGTTGCTCTTTTAAAAAGACTAGAAAAGATGTAATACATAAAAAAAGACTCATTTGAGTCTTTTTTATCAATACTTTTTGTATTTGTATTGATAAAAGTTGGTTTATTGGTACTTTTATCAATACTATTGTCAATACTTTTAATAGTTTGGATTGATAAACAGGATGAATACTGTTCATAACGATAGTTGTTGATAGCATTTGATTCTTACTTACTTTAGCAAACATTAAACTAGTAAAAAATAAAACCGTACTTTAAAATCAAATTTTAACAAAAGCTCTTAACTATAAAAAGTAAATACCTACTTAAATATTTGAAGTCATAGTAATGGTTGAAAAATTACTAAGTCAAATAAAAAAACTAAGATTTTTAAGACAATTTTTAAGACAAAATAGTTGTGTTGGTTTTTTATATAAGTGCTTCACATCTGTTAGGTGTTTTTGTTTTAAATGTTTTAATTTTTTTATTGTTATATCATTTAATAAATTATTTGATTTCATTTTTTAATTGGTTGAAAGTTTGTTTTCATACAGCTTTTTAAAATCAAAAAACATTTCTGACTTTAATATTAAAAAGAAACATAGATCTGTTTTTATTATCAAATTTTAACTCTTTTTTTAGGAGAAATATACATTTTGTCTTCTGGTTGAATGTTGAAAGCTTTAACAAACTCTTCATTATTAGCTGCCTGGATGTTAGCTCTTAATTCAGCAGGTGCATGTGGGTCTTGTTCTAGTAAACGTTTAGCACGTTCAGGTTTAAATTTAGCTTTTCAAGCTTTTGCTCAATTAATGAAGAATTTTTCAGCACTATAGTCAGGTTCTCTTTTAGCAGCTTCTAATGCACAACTTACACCACCAGCATCAGCAATATTTTCACTAACAGTTAGTCGACCATTGCATTTACCATAATCAGTTTCAACATCGTCAAAAAGATCAATCATTGCTTTGATTTTATTGGTAAATTTAGCAAAATCCTCTTGTGTTCATCACATTTTTAAACAACCTTTTTCATCAAAATTAGCACCATTATTGTCAAATGCATGTGAAATTTCATGAGCAATTATAGCTCCAATACCACCATAATTTTCTGAGGTTGTATGTTTAATTGAATAGAAGGCACCTTGTAATATTCCAGCTGGAAAAACAATGTGGTTGTACATTGGGTGGTAGTAGGCATTAACTTGGTATGGGGTCATAATTCAATAGTTTTTATTAATTGGTTGTTTATATTGATTTAAGTTGTATTTATGTAATATTTCATTAAATTTTAAAACATTTTCAATCAATGAATTTGATGATGTTGTTAGTTCACTATAATAAGGTCTTAATTCAGTAGGATATCCAATATGTGCATTTAAAGTATTCAATTTTAAAATTGCTTTATCGATTGTATTTTGACTCAATCAGGTGTTTTTTTGCAATCTTTTTTTGTATATTTCAATCATATGTTTAACCATTTTTTCAACATCACTTTTAGCTTTTGCACCTAATTGTTTTTTACCAAAATATACACCTATTGGCATAGAAAAGAATTTTAATGCTAAATTTAAGGCATGTTTATTTTTATTTTCAACCTTGTCTTGACCACTTACAAATAGCGAATATTTAGATGCTAAAGTACGAGTTTTTTCATCTAGATATGGTGCAAAAGTTAAAACTAATTTAATAAGCATTCAAGCTCTAATTAATTCAAAGTTTTTTTCGTTTAAGATTTTATCAATATTTAATGCAAAATTATCATCTGAAAAAATTATTTTATCAACTTCATCATTAATTACTTTACTTACTATGCTAGCAATATTAAAATACTTGGTCTTAGCAACAATTTTTTTGTAATCATAAGGTTTATAAAGTTCAGTATAACGAACTTTTTGTAGCGAAGTTAGTGAGTATTTAGCAATAATTTCGTCAAACTTTAAAGCTTTGTGAATGATTTTATTAATTTCATAAGTGTCTTTAATAAATAGTGTTAATAACTTTCTAGCCATTGCTTTAAATGATTTTAGAAACACTGCTTTTTGTTCTTTTGTATCAT
The DNA here is from genome assembly GCF_024918975.1 of Mycoplasma cottewii. NCBI lineage: Bacteria > Bacillati > Mycoplasmatota > Mollicutes > Mycoplasmatales > Mycoplasmataceae > Mycoplasma > Mycoplasma cottewii. The sequence goes on from NZ_CP103424.1 coordinate 814,959, forward strand.
AGTGACTTTTGTCAGGAAGAATATGATTAGCAATACTTGCATAAAGAGTCTGGATTGATGGATCTAAAAAGTCTAAAAAAACACCAAAACTAATAGGTAACTCATAGCCTCTTAACATAAATTTCACATAGTTGTCTTGTAGCTCTTTTAGTGATGAAAGATTCAAAATTTCATCAAAATAAGGCTTTAGTGGACTTACACCTAACTCGTTTCTTTTTTCAATATCACTTGTTAATTTGTAGAAATTGGCAAAATTAATTAAGTTAACATCACTTAATTTGTTTGTCTTGTTTTGTTGTAAAATTTTCTTTGCTATACGTGTAACTATTTTTTCATTGCGAATTTCTAGTTCATCAAATTCACTTATTGAAGAGCGATCTGATGGAATTTTAGCTGTTTCTAATCATTCATTATTAATAGCCTTGAATAGATTATCTTTTACATTATATTTCATTGCGACTCCTTATTTGAGTAATCTCTCATAGATTTTATTATAAGTTGTCATAGATATTTGCTCAATAATTTCTTTTTACCTACAACAAAAACTCAAGAACAACATTAGTTGACTTGTTTTTTTTATTATATCACTATTAAATAACACGTTTAAATAATAAGAATTAGCTTAAAACTAAGCGGACTAACACCTGTTGAATATACAAGACAGCCTACCGCTTAAAAAAGTCCGGATTTCGTACCCAGCATTTCTATTTTTCTGATGATTTCAACTTTTCTAAACATTCATACTATCAAACTGTTGAAAAGGAATTGGAAAATTTTGTTAAAATGCTACAACAAAATAAAGTCGGTCATAAAGAGGTTAAAGAGTGAATATATTCAAGAATAACTATTTATTTAGAATCTTAAAACATTATCATTAATATATAAAGAGTGACAACTAATGAAAGAAAATAAATACAATAGTAGATTTGTTTCGTGAGATTCAATTTCTGAAGAAGAACTTTCAGAACAAGTTGAAAGAGTATCGAAAAGAATAGCTAGCGATAAAGAGTTTGTTGCTCTTTTAAAAAGACTAGAAAAAATGTAATACATAATAAAAAGACTCATTTGATTTGAGTCTTTTTTTAATAGTTTTATAACCCTAATTCTTCATCAGTTTTTAATTCTAAAGCTGAACCAATATAAGCAAATATTTCTGGACTTTGTTTTATATATTTACCCTCTAATATTCTTATAACACTTTCAATAGTATCTTTTAATGGTACATATTGACCAGGACTTTTTGTAAAATGTTCAGTCATAAAGAAGTTTTGAGTGAAGAAATTTTCTAATTGTAAAGCTTTTTTAACAATAATTTTATTTTCAGCATCTAGTTCATCAAATCCTAAAATTAGAATTACATCTTCTAAATCTTTATATGCTTTTAAGATTTTTTTAACTTCTAAAATAGCTTCAAAATGTCTTTTTCCAATAAGTGATTCATCTAATGAACTTGATGAACTTGCTAATGGATCAAAAGCAGGAAGAATATTTTTTGCAACTTGATCTCTTGATAAAACTAAATTTGAATCTAAATGATTAAAAACTGCAACAGCTGAAGGATCACTTAAATCATCCATCGGTAAAAACACTGTTTGAAATGAAGTGATTGATGCATTTTGATTTTTAAATAAACGATCTTGGATATTTGCTACATCACTTTCTAATGTAGATTGATAACCTCCAATCGAAGGTTTTTTACCAAGTGTTGCACTAACTTCATTTTCTGCTTGAATAAAACGATAAATATTATCTATAAATAGTAAAACATCTTCTTTTTTATAATCTCTTAAATATTCAGCAGCAGTTACTCCAATTGGTACAATTGACATTCTAGCTCCAGGAGATTCATTCATTTTTGAAATGTACATTGTTGAATTTTTCATAAGATCAGATTGAACTAATTCATCATAAAGTTCAATCGCTTCTCTAGAACGTTCTCCTGAACCAATAAAAATATTTGAAGTATTTTTATATCTATTATTTACATTAAAAATAATCTCTTTCATAAGAACTGTTTTACCAACACCAGCCCCACCAAAAATACCTAATTTAAATCCTTTAAAAATAGGTATGAAAAAATCAATTGCTTTAATTCCTGTTTCAATAAATTCATTTTCAACATTTATCTGTCTTTTATTATTAATAATTGAATTCATTTCAATTAAATCAACATCTTTATTGTTCTCATTATTTAATGAAATTCCTGAAAAACTATAAATATTATTTTTTGCTTTATCTCCAACTGGAACCATAAAACTTTTATTTGTGTTTTTAACTACATCACTTATTGAAATTGATCTAGATGAATAAATAACAATCGCTCTAATATGAGTATTACTAATAATGCTTTTAACTAGTAAGTATGTAGTGTTATTATGAGTTGTTAGTAAGTGATTAACTAAAGGTAAATGTTTAGAATCAAATTCGATATCTATAACATCTCCTGATATACTAATAATTTTTCCATCCATTATTTATCACCTAATTTCTGTGCAGCTTTTTCTAAGAATAATTTATCTATTTCTAAAAAATCATAATCATTTTCTATATCTCAATTTAAATCTAAATAATCAGAATATTGTTTTAATACAAATAAGAAATAGTTTCTTGTCATTTCTTCATCATACTGATCACTTGATTTAATAAGTTCAAATTGTCTTTGTCCTTCGTTGTGATTATTAATAAAATAATCTAAAAATAATAATGCTTTTTGTTCATCTTTAACAGTTTTAATTAATGATCATTGAATGATTTTGCTCATCATTAAAATGAAATTGTAAGTGTATAATAAATATCCTTTTTGTAAAAATAGTTTATCTATCATTTTTCCTTTATACATCAAATCAGCAACTTGATCATTTAACTTATAATCTAATGAAGCGAGTTTTAATTGGCGCTTATATTTTCTATAAGTTTTACCGATATCGCTAGCAATTTTTGTCATTGATTTATTTTGTACACTACTTCCAGTTCTTGAAACTGAAAAGTCAATATCAATAGCAGGAAGTACTCCTTGAGAAAATAACTTACTACTTGTAACAATTTGTCCATCAGTAATTGAAATCACATTTGATGCAACTAAACTAGTTAAATCATTATCTGTTGTTTGAATAATAGGTAGTGCTGTAATTGTTTTTGTATTTTTAAATGATCCAGCACGTTCTAATAATTGAGAATGAGCAAAAAACATATCTCCTGGCATTGCTTCTTTTCCTACTGGTCGGTTACTTAGTAATGCTATTTCTCTAAAAATATTGGCATGTTTTGTTAAATCATCAAAAATAATTAACACATCATCAGTAAGTGAGATATTTTCAGCATGAGCCATTCCAATATAAGGAGCTAGATATTGTTCATATGCACTAGTTGCAGGAGCATCAATAATAATAGTATTTTTTAAAGCATCGTGTTTTTCTAAAGTATTGTAAATTCTTGAAATAGTTTCTCTTTTTTGACCAATTGCAACATAAACACATTTAACACCTTTTTGAGATTGATTAATTACTGTATTTAATGCTATATGTGTTTTTCCTGTTTGACGATCACCAATAATTAATTCACGTTGGCCTTTTCCTATAGGAATCAATAAATCAATCACAGTTAATCCAGTATAAAGTTGTTCATTTAATCTTTGAACTCTCATTAAATCTTGATTTACTTTAAATATTTTACTTGAAGCATCGTTTTTATCTTTTTTAATAACTTCATTAGTAGGTAAAATTGCATTTCCATAAATATCAATTACTTTATTAAAATGTTGTTTACTAGTAAATACTTCATCTGATTGATCTGATAATTCTATTTCATCACCAATAGATAATTTTTGACCTTCTAAGTTAGCTAGTAGATATGCAAAATTTTCTGAAGCACTAATTAAAAATAATCTAACTTCTTTATTTTTTACTGAGGTAAAAACTTGTTGTTGACAGTAATCAAATTTTCCTTCAACTTGAACAATATAATCATAAATAGCTACAATTTTTGGATTGATATTTGAAACATTTTTGTTTATTTTTGTGTTCATATTTTTATCCTTTCACTCCTACTAATATCAAGATAATTGAAATTAATGTAACGCTTAAACTAAGTATTGTTAAAATGATAAATGTTGATTTTAATTGCTTTTTATTTTTGTTTTTATGTAGGTATATATAAGTATTTGTTATTAAAAATAAAGTACTTAATACTAACAAACTAATTCCTATTATTAATGAATAATTATTTAAAATTTTTTGTTCATCTTTATTTTTTTGTATTGCTAATTGATAATATTTATTAAATTCTTCATACTCTTTTGAGTTTGGTTGTAAATCAACTGGAGCTAATAAAATTTTAATTATTTCAACATATTCTCTACTATCTTTAACATTCTTTATATAATCATCAAATCATTTTATTGTATTAAAGTTTTTAAACTTGTCATTTGCAGTAGATATTAATCTAGTGTTAGATTTATCAAAATTTATAAAAACATTATCTACATATTTAAGATTAATGTTGTATTTTTTAGCCTTTTGAAGAAATTTTTCTCTAGAAGCAGTGTGAGTTGTAAATTGATCTAAATCTGATTTTAAAACTAAAAATGCATTAGATAAACTATGAAACACAGGTTGGTTATTTAAATTAGATGATATTAAAGAACTTAAAATTTTATCAATTAAAATTCTTGAGCTTGACCAAATTGCTTTTGGATTATAATGTGGATTATTAATTTGATTAGTATCAATTGAATTGTAATAATTGTTTAGAACTTTAGATCACAAGTTGTTAAAATTTTGATCATTAATTATTTTATTCGCGCTTTCAACAAAACCTAGAACAGATGATTGCAAATCTCCATGACCTATAGTTTTATAGTTTAGTTTTTCATCTAACATTAGTGCTTTATATAGTTTTAAAAATGTTTTACTAATCTCTTTATTTTGTTTTTCTAATAAGAAGCTATATTTTACATTTTTATTTGGATTAATGATTTCTGTTTGATAAGTTCTAAATTTAGCTTCATTTAATAGATCTCTTATTTTAACAGTTACAAATTGACTGTCTGATGAAGTTGATTGTGCTTTTGATTCAACAGTATATTCAAATCTTGTATTAATTGGATTTTTAAAAAAGAAAAAGTTTTTCTTATTTTCTTGATTATTTTCTGATTCAAATCTATTAATAATCTCACTAATTGAATTGGTGTTTGCATATTTATAACTTACATATGGTTTTAATTTTGGAAGTGCTTGGATTAGTTGAGTTGGATTAATATTACTTGGTCTTTTATCATTTGGAACAACTGGTTTTAATGGATCGGGAATAGTTGGAGTTGTTGCTGGGGTTGGTTCTGATTCGTTCTTGTCTTTATATTCTTGATTTTTAGTTAAATCAAAATCAATAAATTTAGGTTTTATTTTGTTAATAACATAATCTTTTCAAGATTTATGTTTATCTAAAATTTTTGCAGATCCAACATAAATTTCATCATTATCTTCATTTTTAATTGGTTCTAAAATAAAATCTTGTCCAAGTTTTGGTAATTCTTTTTCATTAAAAATCATACCAATTACTTCTTTATCAAATTTTTTAAAATATTCATCTAACTCAACATTAAAAATGTGTGAACTTATAGTATTAACAATTTGATCTTTATTTTTTATAACTTCTTCTTTTAATTTTTTATCTATAATTTTTGAATAATCATAAGCATCATCTAAACTTAATCTAACGTTCTCGTATTTCTTATTATTAAAAATTACTGTTCCTGTATTATGTTCTTTTTTAACAGCTAAAATGTAAGGAAAAGTTATATGAAATCCAAATTGAGATGGATCTGATATAAAGTCATCTTTTTTAGAACTAACATAAAGTTTTTTTAATGAATTTAAATATACTCTTTTTTCTATATTTGCTGTATATTCTTCAGTTTTAGATTCTTCTTTTAATTTGTCTTTATCTTTTTCTAATTCATCATTAATAAACTTTTGAATTTTATCAAATATTTTTGATAATTCTTCTTTTAACTTGTTATCTAAAGTATTTTTAAAAGTATTAAATGATTTGTCAACTTCAGGTTTTTTAGGTGCATCAGGTTTTGGATTAGTTTCATTTGTTGTTGAACTATCGGTTAAGTTTTCACTAGTTGGATCTTTTTGATATAAAGAAAGAATATTTTTATTAACTACTTTATTTTGATTTATCAAAGATAAACAAATAGGAGTTATTATTGAAAATAAAGTTATGTTAAATAATAAGATGAATTTTGGCTTAAATTTCTTCATAATTCTCCTTTTTTAAACTTAACTCTTTAATCATTTTTAAAACATATTGTTTTTGTTTTAATTTCTTAAGTTCAAATATTTTTTCTATATCTAATCCGATTTTTTCAATTGCTAGTAGTGCTGATATTTTTTTATTGACTTGCTTTAATAAACTATCATTTTGTTTCTTTAATTTGTTTTGAATATAAAATTCGTCTGATGAAAAAGCATTAACAGTTATGTGATTATTTTTAACTATAATATGAGCATTTTTACAAAATAAGAACTTATAATCTCTAGTTTTATAATCATAAATTCTTAATAAAATAATTTCATATCCTACTAAAAAGTTATTAGATAATTCAATTCACTCTTGTTGTTGATCGACATTAAAAGAAACTGATACATTGTTAAAATTAATAGTTTTTTTATTTTCTATAAAATTAATTGATAGATTAAACATACTACTCCTTTTTGAAAAAATGTTTATTTGCACTAGCTAATAAAACTAATTCTTCAATTTCTTTTTCTCGTTTGATTCTAGTAACTTTTTTATTTAAATTATGAATTTCTTCATCAACTTCATTAATGATTTTATTAATTCTAATCAATTCATTTTTTGCTTTATAAAATGATGATTCAACTAATAATGATTCAATTGAATTTTTAATAAAATTATCTACTTGAATTTCTAAATAAGTATCAATATCTGGATAAATTCTAAATTTAGAAATATCTATTGAATCATGATCAAATTGTTTTTCACTTAATGCTGTTATATCAAATTCAGATAAAGGTAAAATTGTAAATTGATTTGTTTTATTTTTATTTGAGTTAATTACAAAACAAAGTGATTGATAATTTTTTTGACTAAATAATAACTTAATTATTTCAGTTAATTTATAAGACAAATCAGATTCATGTAAATCTAAATTATAAATAGCATTTAATTTATTATCTAAACAAAACTCAAGTGCTCGTTTTCCTATTGTTATAAAGTCTATATTTTTATTTTTAGTATTATTTAAAATATGATTTTCATATCTTGAATAAGAATCTGTTTGATATTTTTGTTCTTCAGTTAAATAAATTCATAGTTGTTTAGGTTTTATTAAAAAGTTTTTAAACTTATTTTTAGTTTTAGATGTAGAACTTATTAAATTATTTTTAATTTGATATTGTTGTTTAATTGATAATATTAAGTATTGATTTAATAATGCATTATCTAAATAATGAGTTAGTAAACTGTTTTGTTTAATAATTTCAATTTGTAGAATGTTTTTATCATTAATAACTTTTGATTGAATTTTTTTAAAATTATTTAACTTACTTTCAACTTTTTTTAAATCCATTAACTACCTCTAATAACTAAATATTTTTCATTAAAAAGTATTTTTAATGAAGTAGTATTTTTTGATCTATAAACAATAATTTCAGGAAAAATTTCAAGACATTTATCATCATTAATTAATTTAGAAATATATAAGTTAAATACATTTAAAAAGTTATTTAATTTTTCATCACTGCTATTTATAAAACTAATTGCTTCATTATTTGTTGATTCTTTATCAGTTAAAATTGGAACTAAAATATTTAAACCGTATTTAAGATCAACATTAAATGAAATTACAAAATCTTTTAATAACAAATCAAATTTATTTTCTAATGCTTTATTTGTCATTTTTTCAAATTCAAGATATTGATCAGAATTAAATCCTAAATTAGATTCTAATAAAACACTAGCTATTAATTTTTTATAACTAATATAGTTTTGTGAAGCTTTAGTTTTTTTAAACAAATTAAATACATCAAATGTTTCTAAGTTTATAATTAAATTTTTATCATTTTTTCTCATAATTACTCCTTAAACTATATGTTAATCTTTTTAATTTGATTTATTAAAATTGTTGAACTAATTAAATAATAAAGATAATAAATTGTTTGTATTAAAAGTATAGTTAATGAAATGATCTGATTAATATTTAAACTACTATTTAAGATATATAAAGATCTATTTTGATTTGCTAATAATATGTGATTTAATCCATAAATTAATCCAACAATAAATAATATGTTGATATTAATAACTATTAGTAATAAATTAGAATAACTATTAAATTTATTTTTATATAATACAATTTAAAACTAATAACTGTTAAAACGATATTAACTATCAAATTAATTAAAGAAACTAATACTTGATCTGTTAAAAAATTTGAAATCATAAACATAGTTCAAATAATTCATAAAAACTAATTAAATAATTATTATTTAATAATTTATTGTTTACTATTTTATGTTTTTTAAAAAGTGTAAATACATAAAAATCATAAATATTAAGATATTAAATACTGAAAATAATAAATTTAAATAATCTAAAGATTCATCATCACTAAATCTATTATGAGTTGGTTTTATTTTTAAAACTGTTAAGCTTATAAATCAAATAACAACAACACTTAAACATACTAAATAAAAATCAAATCTATTTTTTAAATTACTTATATTTAATTGTTTATAAATTATTGAATAAACTAAATAAATATTTAATCCAACTAACAATATCATTAAAACTAAGAAACTAAAAACAATAATCATGAAGTTTAATAAGCTTTTAAATTTAAAGATTTTATAAATTGAATTATAAAATAAATTATTAATAATTAATGATCCTGTTTTAGATGCTGCTTGAATTCATAAAGTGAAAAATACTAATACTAAACTAACTAAAATAACTCTTGATAATATATTTATTACTAATAATTTTTTATTTGAATAAATTAAAGGATTTGTTTTTCTCTTAGTAAAAAAGTTAAATAATTGATAAGAAATATCAATTATTAATAAAGCGATTAAACTGTATAAAAGAGTGTATGTTTTATAGAAATTAGTAATATCTTTAAATGCAAAAACATAATAAATCCAAATAATGAAATTGATAAATATAGTACAAATCATATTGCATATATTTTTATATAATTTTTATTTTGATAAATATTTAAATAAGCTTTTTAAAACCATATAAGTATAAAAACTTAAAGTAAATAATCTTAATAAAAATGTTCAGTTTATTTCTTTAAATTTATCTGTTGAAAAGTTAAAAGCTATAGAGAGTAAATCTTTACTATAAAAGACTGTTTTATTAATTAAAAATAACAATAAAATAAACGTAGTAGAAAAAAATATTAATGATATAAATTTATAGAACGTTATAATTTTATTTTTATCTTTTTCTAATACTAAATTAGTTATTTCTCCATAACTTTTACTATCAGTTAATTTGATAGAGTTTTGTATCATTTTTGCTCCTTATACAAAAAGGTAATAAACTTTTGCTTTATCACCTTTGTTATTTATTTTAGTTAGTTTTTTTATCAAATTTAAAATTATCAGGTATATTGTTTATACTGAATCCATTTTCAAATAATTTTGTTTTTATGTTGCTGTCTTTAAATTTCTTTTCTAATGCATGTCTGTATGAATTAATTTGATTTTGTCCGCTACCATAAATTAGATCATATTCAGGTAAATTATATTCTCCAAATAGTCCTTTATAGTTATATCCTGGTGATCTAAACATAGTTGCTAACCCGGTTTTTGCACTACCATTTGATGCGTGATAAACTGCAATTAATTCATTATTTTTATTTCTAACACTAGATCCAGATGCTCCTCCAGCAGGAGAATAAAATCTTGGCATTAATTCCAATCCAAAGTTGAAATATTGTTTTGTTTTTCCATCTAAAGTAAGTGTGTAAAGTTCATTTCCTACTCTATGAGCTGCTAAAAATGCATCAGTTAATCCTGGTTTATTTGTAAACGAACGATAACCAATTTGATATGATAAGAAATTACCTCTTGATAATTCTTCTTCTGAATAACGACCGCTGGATCCTTCTTGTTTAGAAACTGAATCAAAATATTTACTATCAGAATTTGTTCAAAGTGAAAAATCATTTTTCTTTTCACTTATTTGATCATCATCTAAATGTTGTCTTAAATAATAATCACTTTCTGAAGTTGGATATCCTAAAACATAGATATTTTCTAATTTATTAAGTTTTTCTTTATCGTTTCTATCTTTAACTAAAATAGGTCTATCAACTTTTTCATAGTCTGTTAAATATGAATCGGACTTAAATTTAATATAATTCCCTTTTGTTGCATAATTGTTTGTAATTATTGCCGATAGTTTTTTGGCATCTAAAGTTTTATATTGATCAATTTCTTTTCTAGCACTAAATGCAGTGAAATGACTATTATTTAATAAACTATTAAAATCAAATTCAACTACTGCAAAATCTGCAAAAAATCCTGCATCTTTGTATTTTTCTGCTTGTTGTTTAACTAAATAATCAGCTGGTTTTTTATCAATAAAATCTGTTGCATGGAAAATTGCTGATACAGAATTTCTATTTTGATCATTTATTTCAAAAGTAAAAGTTTCAAAGTTTGGATCAAAAGAATTTAATTTAAGAGTTTGACCAACTTGTACAGAATCTTTAATTCTAGTAATTGATACTCTTGTTAAATTATCTGTTATAGCTTTTGCAACGTGAGAGTTTGTTCCAAAATAAAATGTTGTTGGACTATTGGTATTATCTAATTGATAATCCATTATTCACATTGTTCCAGATTCATTAGCAAATTCTTTACCATCATCTCTTTTTTTAATTAGTTTATCTAATTCATCTTTTTGTAATTTGATTAATGAAATTTTTGTGTGAGCAAGTATTTCATTTTTTTCTTTTTCAAGTTTATTTTTTAGATCTTGTAGTTCTTTTTGTTTTTCTGCTATTCTTGCTTTTTCTTTACTATCTATAGAATTAATTTCTTGTTGTAATTTTTGAATTTCAAAATTATATTGAAGTTCTAGTTTTCTAACTTCACCGTTTATAAAATCGTTAAGTTTATCATCATCTCAAGAACGAATTATTTCTATATTTTTCTTTAAGTTTGCAATCTCAACACTAAAATCTTTTTTATATGTAAATTTAACTTGAAATGTTTGTTCAGCCATTGTTTTATAAGTTTGATTTATTAATGTTCTAGCTAAACCGTGTGATTTAACATGATCTGAACCAAGTGAATCAGTAAAAGAAGGTCCTTTATTAACTTCAGATCGATCATTAATTTTTAATTTCTTTTTATTGCCTTCGAAAACAGGAAGTGTGAATCCTTTTAATGCTGAATTGTAATAGCTATCAAAACTAACTTCTTCAGCTAATTTATTAAATTCTTCGATTTGTTCATCTGATAAATCTAAACCAAACTCTTTTTTAATATCAACATTTTTACTTAAACCTTGAGTATACATAGATTCAAGTATTTTTATGTATTTTTCATTATCAATATTAAAGCGTTGTTTTTGATCTGCTTTATCATATTTTTTTAATTCTTCTCTTCCACCAAAAGAAGCGGTGGGATCTGTTTCTTGTCTATTGTTGTGATCAAATCCACTGTTTCTCATTAAACCTGTTAGAAGCATTTTTTTATTTTGAGATTTATTTTCTTTTCTATTTAAAAATTCAATAAATATAGTAACTTCACCTTTTGTATTTGAAATGTTTGTTGAAGCATTTTTTTCTGTTTTTGCACTTTTAACAGAAACGACTATGTTTTCATTATACTTAGCTTCTTTAAAAGTAATTTTTAAACTTGATGGACTTTCTTCAACTTCACTAGGAAGTGTTTGTGATAAAGTTTTTTCTGATCCAAATTTTGTTTTAAAACTAATATCAGTAACTTCTTTTAATTTTTGTTCTGAATTTATTGAATTTATAAAATCGTTAATTTGTTCATTTGTTAGTTCAGAATTTACTGAACTATCAACAACTTTATTACATGAAACAACTAATAAACTGGGAACAACTACTGATGATACACCTGTTAACACTAATAGTTTATTTAGTAACTTCATATTTAATTTCCTTTCTTTTCAAAAACAATTAACTGAAACTGTAATCTTCAGTTATAACATCATAACCAAATTCTTTTAACTGTTGTATTAAACCAGTAGCACTAGGGTCTACTACAATTTGTTTTCTTGATTTTAAGATTTCATTATATTCAAAATATTTTGCTAAATTATCTAAACCAGAACGTTCTAATTTATCAGTTCCTTTTATTTCTATTTTTGTTGTTCCAGCACCATTGCTAAACATTATCTTAGGTTTTTCAAAAGGATTACTAGTATCTAAGTGTTGTAAGTTAGCGTTATTTAATTCGTCTGTTGAAATTTCAAATGCTTCTTGGTTATTAAATAAAGTTAATCTTTTAATTAATCTTGCTTTGTTAGTAGAATTTTGTGAATCATGGAATTCTAAACCTCTTAAAGATTTTATTTTTGTAACTCGGCTAAAATCTAAACCAGTTGGATAACTATTATCACCTTGTTGTTGATCTGGATTTAGTCCTGATCCATGTCTTCCTTGGAAGAATGGTTCATTATTTCTAGCATAATACACCATTCTTAATCCTAGATTAATTCTTCTAAAATCGTTTATATTACTATAATCTTCTTCATCAAAAGCGATTGTATCAAATGTAATTCTTGTAGCAATTTCTAATCCTCTAGCATAATCTGCACTTACATTGTAGTCTAAAGTGTTTATAAATGAAGTATTTCTTAAAGATCAAGGGTTAAATGATCAACTATCTCTTAATGAGTTTCCTGTTGTATATAATGATAATTCTTTAATTTTTTTATGTTCTAAAGCTATTAAACTTGAGGTATTTGTTTGTCTATCTGAAAAGAATAATTCTAGCTGTGGTAAGTTCTCAGGAAGAGCTCTTAAAATATGTCTAAATGGTTGACCACCATCATCTCTTCCCATGTTAAAAATTCTATATGAAGTAATTTCAACACCATCTTTTTGTAATTCTTTAATTAGGCTTTCTATTCTTTGATATGCTTTAGTATTAGCAGCATCAACTTCAACAACATAACCATTATTTAATAAACCTTCGATTTTTGGATTTCTTGTTAGTTCAAAAATGTTTATTCCTGAATTTGATTCAATATTATATTTATTAAATGTTGGATCGGTATTTACATCAATTTTTCCTTTTGTTCATCCAGGATAAGTACCGTTTCTAACATCTTCAGCAGATCTTGTGTATGGTGAGTTGTAATTAAAAACCCTTCTTTCAAGATTGTCTCTAGTAATTCGGCTAGTTACAGTGTTATATCTATCTGGAATGTTATATCCATAAGAATCAATTACTCCATCTTCATTAATATATGCATTTCTAGGATCTAAAGCTAAACCTTCTTTTAAATAAGCTTCAGCTCTTGATCCAATTGTTGTAAATTTTGTACTATCTAAATTAGCTAATAATCATGCATATTTGGCTTCTTTAGTTTTGAATGTTGCTATCATTTGATCATATATTTTTTGAGCATCATCTTTTAAGAATTTTTTTACATTTGGAGAATCAAATAATTTACCAAATCTTTGAACTAAATTCTCTCAAGTATCTTTATTATTTCTTAAAATTGCTCCAGCAGTTTCAGATCCTTCATTTCTAGCAAAAGTATCAGTAATAACTTTAAAAGCACTATCATTTAACAATCCAGTACCTTGTGCATTTAAGGCTTGATTTCTAACAGCGTCTCTTAGTTCTTGAGTTACATTAACACTAACGATTCTTTCAACTGTAACATTTGTATAACCGCTAGGATTAGCAATACCATTAGTTGTATCATATGTAGTTGGAGTAAAAGTTGGTTTACCGCTAACAACAGCTCTTACTGATGTTCCTGCAATTTCAATTGTTGTTTCATATTCTCCTGGTTTAATTTCTGGTTTAGGTTTAGTTTCATTTTCAACTACTCTTGGAACTTCTGGAGTTGGAACTGTTTCAGTTTCTTCTTTTCTAGTTGGTTCTGGTTTTACTAACTCTTCTTTTATAATTTTATCAATATTAGTATCTCTAGCAGCAACATTGACATTAACATTACCATTAACTGGTTGTAATTCAGCATCAGTTTGACCAATTGTTGAAGTAATTTTTGCAATAGATCCATCAGAAACAGCGTTATATACAATTGCAGATAAAACAGTTGAAGAACTAACAAGACCAATTATTAATAAAAGTAGTGTCTTATTTTTCTTCTTTTTAATATGTATCATCATTATCCTCGTTCTCTTTTATTGATTTTTATTTTATTATTCTATTATATATGTATTTTTTAAACTTAGTTATATATATTAAATTTTGGACACTATATTTGATCGTTTATTTCCAAACGAGTTGAATATCTTTAAAAAAGTTTATAATATAAAAGTTATTTAACTATATTCTGCATTCAGTTATACCCGAGTTTTGCAGTTGTTGTGCTAACAAATAAATAAAAAGATGAAAAGTTCAGATTTTAAGGGCTTTTTCATCTTTTTCTTATGCCTATTTACTTTTTCCAAAGTTATGCTAAAATATTTATAGGAGATATTATGATAAAACGAGATGAGATAAAATTTAAAGACGGAACCGTTAAGACATATTTTAGAGTTGTTAGAGGATATCGAGACAAAGACGGAAAAGTTAAACAAGAAATCGTTAAAAGTTTTGGATATCTAGAAGATCAACTAGATCAAGATAAATTCATAAAAGAGGTTGAAGAGTTTAACAAAAACGCACTTAAGATACCTAGAATAACTTTTAGTGAAATTAAAGATAAATCATTTTTAGATGATCCAAGTTCAAGTTCATATAATTTTGGTTACAAATATTTAGAAGCAGTATATCAATTCTTGGAATTAGATGATTTTTTTGCTAGCTTAAACTACAAAACAACATATTCTATAAATGAAATTTTCAAGTTTTTAGTTCTGCAAAGAATAATGTCACCAGCGTCTAAGAGATCTACATATAAAAGATAGAATCCTTTTATAATAAAGAACTTAATTTTTCTATTTATGCTGTTTACAGGTGCTTAGATTACATTGATAAGCACTCAGATGAACTTCAAAAACATTTAAATAAGGTTATTTCATCAAAAATAGGAAGAAATGCAGTTGAAACATTCTTTGATTCAACAAATTTTTATTTTGAAAAAGACTTTGAAGATGCAGATGTTTATGAAGAAGTTTTTCCACTTGAAACTAATAAAAAATCATAAATGATCAACAAATGATTTCAATTAAAGACGGTAATACAGAAAAACAATACAAAAAATTACAGGTTTATTAAAACGTGGAGTTAGTAAAGAACATGTTGTTGATCCAATTGTTCAGTTGGGACTTATGATGGATTCGAATGGAATTCCAATAAGCTATAAGATTTTTCCAGGAAATACTTCAGATTCAAAAACTCTTTTACCTATTTTAAATGAAGTAAAAAGTAGCTATAACTTAGAACGAACTGTAATAGTTGCCGATAAAGGAATAAACTGTCAAGAAAACATAAAATCTATCGTTAAAAATGGTGATGGTTACTTATTTTCACAAATTCTAAAAGGTAAAAAGGTAAAAAATACCAAGAAAAATGTTTGATGAATCATTGTATAAAACAGTTTCTTCAGACTACAAATACCAAGAATTTATCGAACCATTTACTTATTTTGATGAAAATAACAAAAAAGTTACAGTTAAACAAAAAGTTTTAATTTGATGAGATGGAAAAAGAGCAAGAAGAGATATTAGAAAAATTAACGAAAAAGTGCTAAAAGCACAAAATGCAATTAAATATGGGGTTGCTAATCTTACACATAGCTACACAAAATATATAGCAACACAAAATTATTCATCAATAACAGGTGAAATAGCTGATAAAAACAACTTGTAATTGATGTAGAAAAAATAGAAAAAGATCTAAAATTTGCAGGTTATTCTTGTATTGTGACTTCAGAACTTGAATATGATCACAAAAAATCCGTGATTTATACCACGGATTATCAAAAATAGAAGATGCTTTTAGAATAACAAAAACGATCTAGCAACAAGACCGATGTTTGTTAGAACCAAAGAACACATAAATGCTCACATTTTAATATGTTATGTTTCACTGGTTATACTTAGAATAATTTTTCATAAATTAAACGGAAAACTTAGTGTAGAAAGAATTATTGAAGCACTTAATATGTGCTCTTGCAGTAACATAAGTGGTGGAATTGTTTATGTTTACAAAAACGATGAAAAACAAGGTTTTGAAATAAAACAAGATCAAAGTGGAAAGGATTATTCAACTACAAAAATAATTAATGATAGTTCACAAACTGTTGAAGATTTTAAACTTTTATCGCAACTATTTGAAAAAACAAACACGATAAAATCGCTAATGACAGACGTTGAATTTGATAAAATTTTGAATTCTATAAGATTTAAATAGCACTTAAAAAGTTGTTGTACTTTTTACTTTAGCACAACAACTGCAAAACTCGGGTTATATATGTATTTTTTTAAACTTAGTTATATATATTAAATTTTGGACACTATATTTGATCGTTTATTTCCAAACGAGTTGAATATCTTTAAAAAAAGTTTATAATATAAAAGTTATTTAACTATATTCTGCATTCAGTTATAGATTAAATTCTGTCTATATTAAATAAAAGTAGTAACTCTTAGCAGTAAGAGCGAATTAATAGACTGGTTAGTTTAGGAACTGTTCAAAATATTTTTTAATAACCATATAAAAAGGAGAATTAGATATGTCAAGATATACAGGGTCAACATTCAAAAAAGCTCGTAGATTTGGTTTCTCAATTCTTGAAACTGGTAAAGAATTTTCAAAAGGTAAAAAAAGAGTAACTACTCCAGGTCAACATGGAAAAGATAAAGCTAAAATCAAATTATCTGGTTACGGACAACAATTACAAGAAAAACAAAAAGTTAAATTCATGTATGGATTAAGCGAAAGACAATTCAGAAACACTTTTGCTAAAGCTAAAAAATTACAAGGAATCCTAGGGACAAACTTCTTAGTATTATTAGAATCAAGATTAGACAACATCGTTTACAGATTAGGATTTGCAATGACAAGACAAGGTGCAAGACAATTAGTAAATCACGGTCACATCTTAGTAAATGGTAAAAAAATTGATATTCCTTCATACCAATTAAAAGTTGGAGATGTAGTTGAAGTTAAAGAAGCTACTAAGAAAAATGAAAAAGTTCTTGAAGCATTACAAAACAATGAATCAACAGTTGAATTTGTTAAAGTTGACAAAAACAACGTTAAAGGTGAATTTGTAAGATTACCAGAAAGAAAAGAATTAAATGCTGAAATCAACGAAGCATTCATCGTTGAATGATACAACCGTTTAATTAAAAAATAATTAATAAATAGTAAAAGCAGGACAATGTCCTGCTTTTTTTATGTTTCCCACTTTAAGCATAAAAAAACAAGGGTTAAAACTTATAAATTTAGATTTGCATTTTTGTAAGTATTTTAAGATTGTTATATAAAACTCTTATCTAGTATATACATTAGATACACAGTGATAAGTTGTTACAGACACTATGGTTTAGAAATTAATTTCAATATGTGATAATATAAAGTTGTATTAAATTTTCATTTAATACCTTCAAAATAAATATGACAAAACGTTAATTTAATTTGAACAAACAAATAGAAAGGAAGTTGTGTACATGGATAATAGTAAATCAAATAAAGTGTTTACAACAATAAAAGACATTCCAATGTTTTTTAAACGTAACTTTGTTTTATTTATATTAGCTATCGCTGACGTTGCAATTTTCGCTATTCCATTCTACATGGAAAACTATATTCCTAACATGAACGCCAACTTTAAATTAGTTCCTGCAGACTACTCACAAGCTGGTGCTGTGTATGGATATGTAGCAATGCCTTGTTATATACTTGGTGCTTGATTTGGAGACAAATTTAGAGCTAAATCTCTAGTTGTTGCCGGAGTTGTTATTACTGGTATTTTAGGGGTTTGATATGTTATTCTACCATTCATTCCTATGATGACAGGAAATGGACATTTAACAGTTCTAACAGGAGCAGCAAGAAACATGATGTTAACTCAATTATGTATTATCTTTGCTGGATTCGCATTTGCAACAACTGCATTATTCTGAGCTCCATTATGAAAATTAGTTAAAAACGTTAATACCGAAGGACTTCCAGCTGAATTACAAGAAAAACAAGTTGGAAAAAACAATGGTATCCAAGGAATGATTAACGGTTTAACAGGTTTATTAATTGCGTTATTTGGAACACTATTAGTCTTCTTACAAAAAAGCAGTCTTTTAGGAAAAATTGGTGGAGAAAACGGGGTTGCCGTTGCTTTCCTAATATTAATTTCTATTTACGCAGGAATTATTTTAACTTCTGCTATTCTTGCAATATTCTTTATTAAAGAACCTAAAGTTCAAGAACCTTTATCATTCTCTGTTAAAGCTCTTGTTAACGTATTAAAACAAAAAACTATAATCCTATTATCTCTTCTAGTTTTAGGAGTTTATATGTTACAAATGGGATTAAGTTCATACGTTAACTACTTAAGTAACGTATTCTGAATTCCAGCTATCATTGTTATGATCATTGGTATTTTTAGAACTTACGCAATGCGTTTCTTAATATCAGGATGATTCGGAAAATGAGCAGATACTAGAAAATCATACATTCCATTAATCTGTGGTGGACTATTTATTGGTATGATCCTTATTTCAGTTGGTATTTTATTACCAGTATTCACAGGAGATAATATAAAAGATCCATCAAAATTAGATAGAAACAGTGCTTCTGTTATCATTTTACAAGTTGCTGCTGCATTTAACTTAATATTAATGGGAGCTGTAACTTGAGCTGTTGTTACAATTAGATGATCTCCAATTGGAACAGACTTAAAAGTTCAAAATGATAACTATGCCGCAGCTGTTAACATCGTTAGTGTTATTGCCTTCACTCCAGATGCATTCTTTAAACAAATAAGATCAGCTATCGAAGCAAAACACCACATGCGAGTTAGAGAAGATGCAGAGGGTAACATAATCGAATTCATAATAAATCCAAATGGTAAAGATTTAACTAATACTAAAGTTGTAGCCGATACATATGGTAATCAATTAATTCTTGCTGTTGTTTTAGGATTTGCGGCTATAGGATTACTTTCAGGAATTATTCTACATTTCGTTTTACAACGCCAAAACAAAATGGCAAATATTGGAAGTACAACACAAATTGTAGAAGAAAGATAGAAAAATAAAAATCATAGGTTTAACCTATGATTTTTTTGTATTCTTTTTTACTTTAATATTACTGAGAAATATTTTCTTTTACCTCTTTTGATTAAAAGGTATTTTTCTTCAACAGTTTTAAAATCACTTAGTAATTGATTTTCATCAACTACTAGTTCTCCGTTTACATAAATTGCTTTTGAATTAATAAATTCTCTTGCTTCACGTTTTGAACTTGATGCTGAAACTGAAACTAGTGCATCTATAATTTTTGTTGATTTTTCTAGTTCAACACTTGGTAATGAAACTATAGCCATTTTTAAAAGATCATCTGTTAAAGAAAATAAATCTCCTTTAAAAAATGCATCAGTTAATTTAATAGCTTTTTCTAATCCTTCTTGACCATGAACAAATTTTGTAATTTCAGTTGCTAATGCTTTTTGCATAACACGTTTAAAAGGTTCTTGTTTATGATTTGCAATTAAATCATTAATTTCATCTTCACTTAAGAAAGTTAAGAATTTTAACATTTTTTCACAATCTTCATCAGCTTGATTGAACCAGAATTGGTAAAAATCATACTCACTAGTTTTATTAGCATCTAATCAAACTGCTCCTGATTCAGTTTTACCAAATTTTTTACCATCTGATTTTGTTAATAATGGAATTGTAAATCCTGAAGCTTTACTATTATCACGACCAATTTTATCAGCAATAAAATCAATACCACTTGTTATATTTCCTCATTGATCAGATCCACCAATTTGAACAGTACAATTATTATTTGTATATAAATGATAAAAATCATAAGCTTGTAACATAGTATATGAAAATTCTGTTACTGATAATCCTGTTTGAATTCTTGTTGCAATTGATTCTTTTGCTAATAAATAACTTATATTAAAATGTTTTCCAACATCTCTTAAAAAATCAATTAAACTAATAGATTTTAATCAATCTGCATTATTTACAAAAGTAACATTAGGAATAATTCTTTGTAATTGTTTACTAATAGCTTTAATATTTTGATTAACTTGTTCATCAGTTTGTAAAACTCTTTCAGCAGATTTAAAAGAAGGATCACCGATCATTCCTGTTGCTCCACCAATTAAAGCAATTGGTTGAAAACCAGCTAGACCAAATCTTTTTAAAGTAACAATCATCATTAAATGTCCCACATGTAAAGAATCGGCAGTAGGATCAAAACCACAATAAACAAAATCGTTATTATTTTGTGCTGATATAATTTTTTCTTGATTTGTTATTTGTTTTACTAATCCTCTTCAAGTTAATTCATTAATAATATTATTTTTCATTTGTTCTCCTACTTAACTTTTTTTAATCTTGGATTTTCAATGTATTTTCTACCAAATTTAGCTTGTTCTTTTCCGTCAACTAAAACTGCATCTCCAGTAAAGTTAATATTTATTTCAGATAGAGCACTACCTACTCCATAAATATCAACAGGAGCATTTAAAGATTCAAATTCACTAATTTTTTCTGCTGTAAATCCTGAAGAAACAATTATTTTAGTATGATTACATCCAACTTTATCTAATGCATTTCTAACTTCTTGAACTAATTGAAGTGATACTCCATTTAATTTTGCATCTTTTGGATATTTATCTTTATTTTCTTGTAAATATTTATCAACAAGTGCTAAAGAAGTGTCTATTCTAACAGCATATAATTTATCTTTAAAATAATTTCCTACTTCAATTGCTGTATTAACACAATCATTATTATAATCGATTAAAACTGTTAAATTGTTATTTGGAAAAGTTTTATAAAAAGCTTGGGCAGCTTTTAAAGTATCACCATTAAAAGCTTGAATTAAAGCATGAGGCATTGTACCTAAAGGTTGTTTAACATTTTCATCATCTATATATTCTAAAGCGGCTTGAGTTACAAAATGTCTAAATCCACCAATATAACAAGCATAACCGTCACTTGCTAAAGTTTCATAACTATCTGCTCTATCTAACATACTAACTACTGTTTTATTTTTTGCAGCTTGAATAACTTTTTTAGAATTAGTTGCAATTGAAGTATTTCTAGATAAAATACCATCAATCATTCCTTCTAATCAACCAAAATCTTTATATAGACCAGTTATTCTTAAAACCGGTTCTTTTGAATTAATGATATCTCCATCATTTAATGATCAAATTTCTAAATCGTTATAATTAGGACACACAAATTCTAATAGATCTAAAACTTCTTTAATTCCACATAAAACTACATTATCGTTTCTTTGGAAAAATTGCATAGTTATTCTTTGTTTCAATTCAAATTCTTCCATGATTTGAATTGTTTTTTTAAAATAGTCAGCTACATAATATTTTTCTTTAACTTTTTGATCAAATTTAAACTTGTTTTTGTTCATCATAATAAACACCTCAAAAACTCTGACCTATCTTGTTTGAATATTCAGAACCTAGTTCAATGATACCTTGACTTT
Source organism: Mycoplasma cottewii (assembly GCF_024918975.1). Classification (NCBI taxonomy): domain Bacteria; kingdom Bacillati; phylum Mycoplasmatota; class Mollicutes; order Mycoplasmatales; family Mycoplasmataceae; genus Mycoplasma; species Mycoplasma cottewii. The sequence goes on from NZ_CP103424.1 coordinate 836,813, forward strand.
CTTTTTCTAATTTTAATTCTCTTGCACTACATAACATACCAAAAGAATCTATTCCTTTAACTTTTCCTTCAGTTATTAGTGATCCATTAGGCATTCAACTTCCTGAAGTTGCAACAACAACGGCTAAACCTTTTCTAGCATTAGAAGCACCACAAACAATTTGAAGCACTTCTTGTTTTATATCAACTTCACATAAATGAAGGTGAGTACCTTCTATAGCCTTACAACTTAATATTTTACCTATTAAAAATTGTTTTTCTTGTTTAACCGGATAAATGTCTTTTAAAACGTTTTCTACATATTCAACTACTTCTTGTTTTTCAGAACAAAATGAATCTTTGATTTGTATATCTTTTGAAACTTCAAAGATATTTACACCAACTACTTGATTTTTATTTTTTAAAACAACAACGTTATTGATAATTTCTGTATCAGTTGCTGGTTTGTCTGAAAAACTAACTAATAATGTATCAAATTGTTTGTTATAAAAGACCCCAAATTTTAAACTATTCATTATAAATAATTCCCCTATCTAATTGATTTTAATTATACCAATTTATATAATTTAAATAAATATGTATAGAAAAGGTGATGTAAGATTAAAGTAGCAATTCTTACAGATTCTTCTTTTGATGGAAGAGTTTCAAAATATGAAAATTTATACGTAATTCCTTTGATGATCACAACAGAAGATGGTCAAACTTTTTATGATAACGAAAGTTTAACAAAGGATTATTTTTACGAACTATTAGAAAATCAAACACTAAAAACTAGTCAAAGTGCACCTGGTGATATGTTTAAAATTTGAGATAACTTATTAGAACAATATGATCAAATTGTATTTTTACCTATCTCAAGTCAATTAAGTGGTCAATTTAACACTTTTAAAATGCTAAGTCAAACTGAAGACAAATATAAAGATAAAGTATTTGTTTGCGATACAAAATCAGTCAGTGTAGTTTTACAAGAAATGATAAGAAAAGTATCAGAATGAATTAATCAAGGAAAAACTGGATCAGAAATTCAACAACTAGTAGAGCAAGCTTCAAATGATTTTATTGCATTTATAATACCAAAAAATTTAGAAACTTTAAAAAAGGGTGGAAGAATTAAACCTGCGGCCGCTGCAATTGCTAAAATGTTAAAGATAACTCCAATTTTAAGATATGATGGAAGTATCGACAAAGAAACTACAGCAAGAACATTTAAAAAAGCTATATCAACTGCTTTAGAGCTATTAAAAGATGAGATTCAAGACTTAAAACATATTGATATTTCATATTCAAAAATGGATAACGAATGTTTATGTTCAATTGAAGAAATAATAAAAGAATATGATTTAGAAATTAGAATTAAATCTGAACTAACAAATGTTATTGCTGCACATACAGGAAAAGAAACTATTGCTTTAGTTGCGTGAAAAAAGTAGGTGAAACATATTATGAAAATAGGAATTTTAATAGATAGTTCATCCATTTATGATGCATCAAAATTAAAAGACACAAACATTGATTTATTACCATTACATATAGTTATGCCAGACAATAGTGAAATTTTAGATTCTGAATCCGGTGTTACTAAAAACAATATTTTAAAAAGAGTTGATAATGGTGAAAATATAAAAACTAGTCAAGCTAGTCCAGGTGAGCTAGAACAAAAATATAGCAAAATGTTAGAAGAATATGATCACATCATTCACATTCCGATCACTAAAAACTTATCTTCTATGTTACAAACTGCATTATTAGTAAGTAATGATGAAAAATTCACAGACAAAGTTACAGTTTATGAAAACGCTGATTTAGCTGCACAAGGTATTAGTTTAATAGCTCTTGAATTAAGTAAAGCTATTCAAAACAATGAAATTAAAACTCCAACTGAAGCAATAAAATTCATTGACAAAAACAAATCTCGAGTTTATGTTTCAATTATTCCTGGAGATTTAAAAAGATTGTTAAGCGGAGGAAGAGCTCTTGGAATATTAACAAGTGTGTTAAACATTTTAAAAACTAAATTATTAATGGTTTGAGGAAAAGAACCTAAAAAAGAAGCGTTCGGTAGAACTTATTCAAGTTTAACTGAAAGGGTTATAAAAAATTTAAAAGATAAATATAACGATTCTGAATTTGAATTATTTGTTTTAAAAACTCCTCTAACAAATGAAAAAACATTTAGCATAGTCAAAAAAACATTAGATGAAGCTAAAATCGAATTTAGTTATGATGTTGTTCCGAATATTTACACTGTTCATGCAGGAATTGATACTATTGCATTTATTGCTATTAAAAAATAAATAAAAGCTGGTTTTTTACAACCAGCTTTTAATTTTCTCTTATCGTTGGCAGGAGAGAAAGGAATCGAACCCTCAGCACTCGGTTTTGGAGACCGATGTTCTACCGTTGAACTACTCTCCTAATAAAAATCACACATAGTGTGATTGTTTTTTTCTATATGGCAGGGGCAACAAGACTCGAACTCGTGACACTCGGTTTTGAAGACCGATGTTCTACCAACTGAACTATGCCCCTATAAGATTACCTTATTTATTATAAAGAAACTTTATTTTATTTTCAATATTTTAGTTTTCATTTTAATAAATATCAGGTGTTTCTTATATCTATGTTGTAGAAGGTGTGCTTCCAGATGGTGCATTTGGTAATATTCCATCTATTTTTATACCATTTCTATCTAAAATCGCTTTAACATCATCAACTAGTTTACTTATTTTTTTCTCGTCTCTTATGAATGTAAAAATATCTTGTTCAAAAACTATATCAGACAATGATCTTATACTTCTTAAAACATTGTCATCTAAATTTGGTATTTTTTCATCTATTTTTTCAATTATATCTTTATTATTTTTAAATCAATTAATCGCTTCTTGTGGAATCTTTTTTTTCAATTTTTCATTGTCGTCGATATCTTTTAGAATATCTTCAACTATGCTTTTTACGTTATTAAACCTTTCAGTAACTATCGCTCTATTATATTCACGATCATGACTATCAGGTGTTGAGACAGCAGGAAATAAAGGCATATTTAAAACATCGGTTGATACTATTGCATATCCAATAGGAACAGCTGTAATTAGAAATGATATTGGTGCTCAAATTTTTTTTAATTTCATAACAAATTAAACTCCATTCAATTTCAATTTAAATTAATCTTCTACTTCTTCTATTTGTTTTTTTTCTTTTTTATTCTTTTGTTTTTCTTCTTTCTTTGATGATAAGAATGCAGAAGTAAATCATAGTGCTATATAAATTATGTTAAATATTGGTAATATGTAAAAAATTAATACCGCTCCTATTTTCTGATTTAATAATTCAAAATCTAGAGATCAAATATCCATAATTGATTTTCCGGCTAAAGCTTCTTTAGCTGAATCTATAAAAAACATTCAATCTGACTCTTTTAATATTGTAGGTAGTGAAAGCACATAATCAGTTTTAGTTGTAAAACCTAAAAGTGCTATTCCAATAACAAGTAAAACTAAACAGAAAAGAATTCAAGCTATAACTCTAAAAACATTAAAAATTACCTTAACAACCATACGTTTTGTTCCTATCTAACTAACTAAATATAAATTATAAACTATTAATTGGTTTTTTTAAACAATCATTACAATAGCCATGACCTTCGATTTTGAAGTGATCAAGTTGTATTTTGTTTGCTTGGCATAATTCTAATAACTCTAAAAAGTTATAATCATCAGTTTGTTTATCAGTTAAATGAATTACTTTTAAACAATTATCACATTTTAAATGTACAGATTTTTCTGTAGCAATTTCATATCAAATTGTTTTACCATTAAAAGTGTTAGCAAAAATTATATGTTCACTTAACAACAAATCCATTGTGTTATAAACACTCATAACATTTATATTACCAAGTTCTTGATTTAAACTTGTTATTATATCTTGAATTGTTAGATGCTCTGAAGTTATTAACAATTTAATAATTGCAGTTCTAACTTCAGTTAATCTAATCTTTTTATTTTTGAATTTTTTAATTATTTTTTCGTACTTTTCTTTTTGAGTTTGGTTTAAATTTATCATTACTTTTTCAACTCTTCAATTACATTTAATAAATCAGAAACAGTTTTAATGCTTAATAATGCATCATCATCAATTCTAATATCTAATTTATCTTCTAACTCAACAATTAAATCCATCAAATCTAAAGAATCAAGACCCATTTTTTTAAATTCAGAGTTAATGTTAATACTTCCTTTTGCACCTTTACTTTTTAGTTTTTTAACAATTTCATCATAAATGTTCATATAATCACCAATTAATGTCTTTCTATTTTAATTATATACAATTTTATAGAACCATTTATAGTTTTTATAATTCACACAAACTTCAGTTTTATTATATGTAAAGCTAACTAAATCATCTAAAACTTTTAAATCTTTATTTTGTTTTTTTAATTCATTTAAAAACGTTACTTTAAAATTATTAATATTTAATTGGTTTTGATCTGTTAATAATTTATTAATATGGCTTTTATTAATAATTGGTTGATTAATATGTTGGTAGTTTTCAACTAAGTTATTATTTACTGTAAAAACTTTAGAAAAATAAATTGAAGCTGAAGTTGAAGCAATACAAGAAGCAATTAATGCTGTAGATATTGAAATTCTTAATCTTTTACTCAACTTCATATTTATCTATCTCTCTTTCTAATTTTTCATCTTCAATTAAGTTTAAACTTGAAAAGAATTCTTTTGAAAATTCATAATGTTGAACGGTAGGATTTTTAATTTTCATTTGATTAACTCTTATAATATCGATATCTTTAACTTTAGTTTGAACTGAAAAAGTATCGTTAAAAATTTTAAAATCAAAAGCTAATTTATTTGTAAGTTCAGGATTAAAAATAAAACCTCTAGCTTGATTATTATTTTCAATTACTAAATCTTGATCTGAATTAGTCTCTAATTTATTTACAAAATAAACAGCATCATGTCCAACTGATAGTTCAGGTAATTGTTTATATTCTTTATTTGCTTTAACGTGATCATTTAGTTTTAAATTTTCAATTTTAAAATAGTTTTTAGTTTGTTGACTCATAACATCATTAATAAGTTTGTTAACTTCTGAATTATTGTTTAATTCTCTATCTAAATTAACTTTAAAAGCATAATTAAATTTCATTAATTTATCATATATTTTATTAACAGTAAATTTATTAATAATGTATTTTAATTGGTAATTTAAAAGATTAAAAGTTGTATTTGTTTTATTAGAATATTTATCATAATTTTTATAATAGTTAATTAAATTATTTTGATAAATATCTTTACTATCACTAGCTAAGGTATCTAATTTAATATCACTAGTAAATTTTTGAACTTTATGATCTGCTTCAAACTCACAACTAAAAATTAAATCAATCACATCTTTATTAAATATTTTTACTGGTAATTGAATTTCAATAAATTCTTTTTTATCATCATTTACTTGATATTTAATTGGATTTTTAAAATTATTAAATAATTCAATTTCTTGATTATCTAATTTATAACCTATTTTATATTTAAAGTTGTTTAACGTATTAGATATAAAATCTAAATTTCTTTTAGTTTTATAGTTTTTAGATATGATTAGATTTAACTTATAAAACTCATCATTTTTAATTTGATATTTTTTCTTAGAAAATATTACATCACAACAATAATCTGGCTTTGCAATAATTTGTCTATTTGATACTTCAATTTCTTTATGAACTATATTCATATTCTCACCTCTATTAAAGTATTAGGAAAAAATAAAAAAACAACACCTAAGTGTTGTTATTATTTTCTAAATGGGGCGTCGAACGGGAATCGAACCCGCGAATGTCAGAGCCACAACCTGATGTGTTAACCACTTCACCACCGACGCCGTGACTAATATATTATCTAAAAAACTATGTTTAATGTCAATATAAACATATAATTTATTTAACATTATAATATTATATTATCATTTAATATTAAACTAGATAACTAGATAGGAGGACGTTAAATGAATCAAGAAATTATTAGAATAAATAATTTAACTAAAAAGTTTAAATCAGGATATGGTATTTTTGATATTAATTTAGTTGTTAAACAAGGTGATGTTTATGGTTATTTAGGACCAAATGGTAGTGGTAAATCTACAACAATTAGACATATGATGGGATATATTAAACCTTTAAAAGGTTCAGTTAATATTATGAATAAAGATGCTTGAAAACAATCTCATTTAATTCAATCGGAAGTTGGTTATATTCCTGGAGAAATTAATTTACCAGAATATGTTAATGGATTAAATTTTATTAAACAAATCTTTAAATTAAGAAATCAAACTAATTGAGATTATGTTGAAAAACTAATTAATTATTTTGAATTTAATCCAAATATTAAAATTAAAAAAATGAGTAAAGGTATGAAACAAAAAGTTGCTCTAGTAATTGCTTTTATGCATAATCCTAAATTACTTATTTTAGATGAACCGACAACTGGATTAGATCCTTTAATGAAAAATAAATTTATTAATTTAGTTTTAGAATGTAAAAATAATGGTGCAACTATTTTATTAAGTTCACACATATTTGAAGAAGTTGAAAAAACTTGTAATAAAGTTGCAATTATTAAATCAGGAAAAATCATAGCTGATATTGATTTAGAAAATTTAAAACAAATAAGTGATAGAAGATATGAAATTAGTTTTAAAAATAATCAGATTTTAGAATCTAAATTTTTAAAAGAAGTTAACGATAATAAAGTGTTATATATTGTTCCAACAAGTGATGTTAATAACTTTTTTGAACAATTAAAAAATTATGAAATTGAAATGTTGAAAGAAATACCTTTTTCACTTGAAAAATATTTCTTGAATTTTTATAAAAGAAATGAGGTTGAAAACAATGTTTAATCTTCAATTATGAAAAGATTCTTTTAGATCTACAAAATCATTTTGATTTTTAATTTTACCTTTTATATTTTTAATTAACTTTTTAATATTGATATTTAATAAAAATATTGATGATTCTGTTTCAACTATTCAACTTTTATTTTTTTCAAATATAGCTGGTTTAAGCATTGTTGCTATTTCAATATTTTTTGTTGTTGTTCCTAACGTGTTAAACACAAGACCAATTGATAGAGGATATTTAACTTATACATTATCAACAAAATTATCTAGGTTAAAAATAATTTTAAATAAAATGACTTATTTCATATTTTGTATTACTAGTTATGTATTTATTAATTTTTTAATAGTTTTTATTTTTATACTTATTAAAAAATCAACTTATATAAACTCAGCAAGTTGAACACTGCAATGTTTAGGTTATTGATTATTTTTATCTTCAGTTGGATCAATATGTTTTATGTTTAGTTCTATATTTAATAAATCATCGCTTACACTGCTTTTTAGTTCTATATTAATTGTTTTATTTTACACTCTTTATATTACTTCTTCAGTTGTTTCAAAAACTGATGCTGAAAATCTTAAACTACTTAAAAACCTTAAATATTTAACATTATTTTCACTATTTGATTACACTAAAATAGAATCAAAAGACGTTTCTAAATTTATTTATAATTTTATTGTTTTATCTTCTATTAGTGTTATTTGTTATTCTATTTCATCAATTGTTTATATCAAAAAAGATTTACCATTATAAAAACACAAGCTTTGATTGCTTGTGTTTTTTCTATTATTTAACATCATCTGAAATGATTTTGAAAATAACTTGTTTTGTAGGTTGAGATTCAACTACTTCAAAAGTTTTTAATACTTCTTTTTCTCACAATGGATTTATGTCTTTATTAGTATATAAAGTCATAACTACATCACCAACATTAACTTGATCACCATATTCTTTATCTAAATAAATTCCAGCAGCGTGATCAATAGTATCGGTTTTTTTAGCACGTCCAGCTCCTAGTTGAACTGAAATTAAACCTAATTCTTCAGCTCTTGTGTATTTTACATAACCACTTTTTGTTGCTTTGATTTCAAGTTTATTTTTACATTTAAATACTTTATCATAATTTTCTAAAACAGATCAGTCTCCACCTTGAGCGATAACAAAGTCTTTAAAATAATGTGCAGCTTCTCCTGATTGAAGTTTTTTATAAACATCAGCTTTAGCTTCTTCTAAAGTGTTAAACATTTTAGCTTGTAATAGTGTTACACCAACAATTGTAGTAATTAATTCAACAAAGTCTTTTGGTCCTTTTCCGTTAAGTGTATCTCAAGCTTCTTTAACTTCAATAGCATTACCAATTGCTTTTCCTAGTGGACATTCCATATTTGAAAGAATGACACCAATTTTTCTATTATAATTTTTAGCTACATCAATCATTCTATTAGAAAGATCAATAGCATCATCTAAGTTAGTCATAAACGCACCGTTTCCGACTTTAACATCTAAAACTAATCCATCGTTTTCAACAACAAGTTTTTTACTCATAATTGAAGCTGTAATTAATGGCATTGAATCAATTGTTCCAGTAACATCACGTAGTGCATAGATTTTTTTATCAGCAGGAACAACATCATCAGATTGACAAATAATACTTAATCCTGTTTTATTAATTACACCTGTAAATTCATCGTTTTCTAATTCGCATTTTCAACCAGGAAATGATTCTAATTTATCAGCAGTTCCACCAGTTTTACCTAATCCTCTTCCTGTTAGTTTACAAATATTAATACCATAACTTGCTACAAGTGGAGCATAAACTAAACTAGTTTTATCTCCAACTCCACCAGTTGAGTGTTTATCAGCTTTAAATCCTTTGACTGAACTTAAATCATATTGTGATCCTGATTCAATATAAGATTTTGTTAGATGTGAAGTTTCTAAATCATTCATATCAGTAAAATAAGTAGCCATGCAAAATGCAGCCATTTGATAATCTGTAATAGATCCATCAACATAACCTTTTATAAGTCAATTGATTTCATCTTGTGTTAATTTAATATTATGTTTTTTCTTTTCAATAATGTTTGCAAATGTATTCATATATCTCAACGCCCTCCTGTAAAAAATTATAAAAAATTTAAAAATTTAATTTTAAAAAATATCTTAAAATATTAAAAAAAATAATTGGCTTATGACCAATTATTCTTGTGTTGTTTGTTTTTTAGTTTTTCTTGTTTTTGCTGTTTCTATAATTTTAGTTTGACTTAATCTTTTAGCTGTTTTATTAGTAATTAGGTTATTAATTAAGAAATTAGATGTAAATAGATAAATTCAGAATAGAACCATAATTAAAATATTAGTTCCTGAAATTCAATTAGTAATATCTTCTGCAATTGTTGTTGCAAAAATAGCAAAGAAGTTAGCTCCTGTTGTTATTACTCAAATAAACAATGGTAATATGATGTTACTAATAATTACATTTAATTTTAATTCTTTACCTTTTCTATGATTATCAACTAAAGTTGCTAGAACATACATTACTAAGCATGTAGTTAAAACTAGATAAGCTAAAGCACCGAATCATTTTGTCATTAACACTGCAGTATATGGTTCAGCAATATTTCCAACTTGAGCTATACCAATACATCCAGCAGTTACAGTAATTGCTGCTAGTAATAATAGTGAATAACAAACTAATGCAGGTTTGAATAATAAACGTTTATTTATTTTATATTCAGTTTTTAAAATTGCATAGAATCAATGTAATAGAATTGCAAATAAAACTCAAGGAAGAACAAATGATCCAAAAGTTATTAGTGTAACTACACTAGCAGATAATGGAGAAGTTATAGATTTTAAAATTACTGTACTTAAAATACCAGATAATAAAGCTGAAGGTAAAGCTGAAAATAATAAGAATAATGGGAATCTTGATATTTCAATACTAAAGATTCTTCATCCTAAATCTTTATTATTTTTAGACATTGCTTCATAGTATTTAACAAAGTATTTAGAACTATGTGATGAGTACTCGAATCCACGTTTAATATCATAAAACATCTCATCTCCACGACCATTGTTCATAGCTCTTCTTTTTTCTTTAGTGTACATTTCATTTATTGATTCTAATACTGAATCACATCCACTTGCAAATATTGAAATGTCGCCAAATTTAATTAATTTTTTATATATTTCATTCATTAAATTGGTTAGAAACATCGGTTTAAAAGCTAATCCTGAATAACTTAGATAAGCTGATTTAACACCTTCAAAATCGTTTGCTTCAATTTTAGTTTTTAAATCTTTAACATAATCAATAGTTTTACTATAGTTAAATAAAACGTTCATATCACGATTTTTAATGTACGCCTTAATTCCTATAATAGTGTTAAATAAAAGTTGTTTTAATAGAGGGATAAACATTGCAAATACCCCCCCAACTAAAATAAGTTTGAAAGGACTTAGTAAAGTATATAGTAGCGAATCTGGTGCCATGAATCCAGTTAATCTATAACCACTTTGAGCAATTACATCTGTTCAAGCACTTCAAGCAGTAGAACCATTGAAAGTTTTAACTCTTTCAACAAGTTCGTTTTTACCTAACTCAGTAAATCTAGCTTCTAAAATAGCTTTTCATTGAGCAATTCAAGCTGGAGAACTTGTCATTGATGATCAGAATGATTTTGTAGGATCATTAGGATCGGTATTTCTAATCGCATAAATAGCAACACTATCAATTCATGCTGAATAACCGAAATATATCACTGCAACTACTAATAATAAAATTGTTAATTTGACAGTCTTTCTCATAATTTGTTTTTCCTTTCTATATTAAATTATATAATTTTGGAAAAGAAAAAAAGGTTTTTATAACCTTTTACTTAACAACAATATTTACAATTTTATCAACTACAACAATTTCTTTTACAATTTGATGACCATCGATAAATTTCATAACATTTTCATCAGTTTTAGCTAATTTAAGTAGAGTTTCTTTATCGGTATTTTTTTCAACTTCTACAGTACTACGAAGTTTTCCGTTAACTTGAATTGCCACTACAACTGTATTTTTAACTAATTTAGATGAATCATAACTTGGTCATTGTTGAGTTGTGATACTTGAATTGTGTCCTAATTTTTCTCATAATTCTTCAGCTAAGTGAGGAGCAAATAAACTTAACATTTTTACAAACCCTTCAACATAAGGTTTATATACTGTTCCTTCTTTTTCTTTATAAATCGCATTTACTAAAACCATTAATTGACTAATTGCAGTATTGAATTTTAATGAACTGATCATTTCAGTTACTTTTTTAACTACATCATTATAAACAAAATCTAAATTAGAATTATTTGTATCTGAAAATTCAACTTTATTAATCATTCTATAACAACGATTTAATCATTTTAAACTAGCATCTAATCCATCAAAACTTCAAGGAAGAGAAGCATCTAATGGTCCCATAAACATTTCATATAATCTTAAAGCGTCCGCTCCATGTGTATCAATTACATCATCAGGATTAATTACATTACCTCATGATTTAGACATTTTTCTACCATCAGGTCCTAAAATCATACCTTGGTTAAATAAGTTTTTAAACGGTTCTTTAACAGGACAAACACCTATATCATATAAGAAATGTGTTCAGAATCTTGCATATAATAAGTGACCTACAGCGTGTTCTTGTCCACCTATGTAAAGATCGACAGGTAATCATTTTTCTAATCTTTTTCAAGCTTCTTCTGAATTTATATCAATTAAATCATTTGACATATTAGTTAAAACATACGCAATGAAATATCAACTTGATCCAGCAGATTGAGGCATAGTATTAGTTTCTCTTCTATATTTAACACCATCATTTTCAACATTAACTCATTTATCAACATTAGCTAATGGGCTTTCACCAGTTCCTGTTGGTTTAATGTATTCAGTTTTAGGTAGAGTAACTGGTAGATTATCATCTTCAACTAAAACTATTTCTTGATTTTCTGTATATAAAACAGGGAATGGTTCACCATAAAAACGTTGTCTTGAAAATAATCAATCTCTTAATTTGTAATTAACTTTTTTAGTACCTAAATTATTTTCTTCTATATATTTATAAATTACTTCTAATGCTTGAATTCTATCTAATCCATCTAAGATTTCAGAGTTAATATGAATCCCTTCACCAACAAATGCTTTAGATTCATCTTTAGCTTTAATAACAAATTTAATTGGTAAATTAAATGTGGTTGCAAAATCTCAATCTCTTTTATCATGAGCAGGAACAGCCATAACAGCTCCAGTTCCATAATCATTCAATACATAATCACTAATTCAAATTTGAACAGGTTGATTATTAACAGGATTTATTGCATAACTTCCAACAAAAACTCCAGTTTTTGGTCTAGATTCATCTTTACGATCAATTTCAGATTTTGAAGCTGTTAATTCAATATACTTTTTAACTTCTTCTAATTTATCATCTGTAGTTAATTTTAAAACTAATTCATTTTCAGGAGCTAAAACAATATAACTAACTCCATAAATAGTATCTGCACGTGTTGTAAAAACTGGAATATCGATATCATTTGATTTGAAAATAATTTCAGCACCTTCTGATTTACCTATTCAATTTTTTTGTAAATCTTTTACTGATTGAGGTCAATCTAATTCATCTAAACCTTGTAATAATTTTTCAGCATAATCAGTAATTTTTAAAACTCATTGACGCATTTTTTTCTTAGTAACAGGGTGTTCACCACGTTCACTTACCATGACTCCATCTTTTTCTATGATTTCATCATTAGCTAATACTGTTCCTAGTTCTTGACATCAATTAACTTCAATATCTCTATTTTCAGCTAAATTATTTTCATATAACTTTTTAAAAATTCATTGAGTTATTTTATAGTAGTTAGGATCTGCTGTGTTAACTTCTTTATCAAAATCATAACTAAATCCCATTTTTTGTAATTGAACTCTAAAGTTATCAATATTTTTTAAAGTAAATTCTCTAGGATCATTTCCAGTTTTTAAAGCATATTGTTCAGCTGGTAAACCAAAAGCATCTCAACCAATTGGGTGTAATACATCATAACCTTGCATTCTTCTAAAACGTGCAAAAACATCAGTTGCAGTATAACCTTTAACGTGACCAACGTGTAATCCAGCACCACTTGGATAAGGGAACATATCTAAAACATATGATTTTTTATCTTTATTATTTGTAGTTTTATAAATATTATTATCTTTTCAGAATTTTTGTCATTTCTTTTCTATTGCTTTATGTGAAAAATCCATACTTTCTCTCCTTTAATATAATATTTATTTTACAATTTCTAATTAAAAAATACATCTTTAAAGTGTAAATAAAAATCTCTGAAAATTTTCAGAGATTTGTTATTAGTTTTGTTTTACAACAATTGATTGTCAAGGTTGTAATTTCATATCATCAAATGATGATTCTGTGTTCAATAAAATATCATCATTTTTATTAACTATATCACTTATATCAACTATGTTTTCACTTCAGTTTGAAATAATTTTAATAGTTTTATTTTCATAAGTTCTTGAATAAGCAAATATGTTTTGATCATCAGCTTTGATTAATTCAAATCAACCATTGTTAATAATTTCAGCAAATTGACTTTTACTTCTAAATGAGATTAATGATTTTAAGAAGTTGTAAATTCCATTAGGGTTAGCTAAATCATTTTTTGCATTAACTTCTTTATAATTATCATTTACATCAATTCAAGGTCTTGTTTTACTAAATCCAGCAAATTCTGAATCATCTCATTGAATTGGAGTTCTTGAATGATCTCTTCCAACTTCTAAAACACCTTCTATAAATTCATCATGAGTAATGTTTTTCTTACCTAAAACATCAGTTTGATAAGTGTTTAGAATTTCAACATCTCTATATTTATTTAAATCAGTTCAATTTACATTAGTCATTCCAATTTCATCACCTTGGTGAATAAATGGAGTTCCTTGCATTAAATAAATTGCTGTTGAAATTGATTTTGATGATTCGATTCTGTATTCTTTATCATTTCCAAATCTTGAAACCATTCTAGGCATATCGTGATTTGTTAAAAATAATCCAGATCAACCTTTATTGAATAATCCTTGTTGTCATTTTTCAAAGATTTTCTTGAATTTAACAAAGTCAACGGGTGTTTTTTTAAATTTATGTTCTTGGCTAAAGAACCTTAAAATTGGTTCAAAGTTAAATACCATTGAAAACTCTTTGTTTTCATCATTTGAAAATTGTATTGCTTGATCAAGTGTTGCTCCTCAACATTCACCAACAGTCATAACATCACTTGTTTTTCAACTGTTAGCTCTTAAATCGTAAAGATATTTATGTAGATTTGGTCCATTGTTTAGAATTTTTTTATCTACTTCTTTACCAATTAAATCAATTGCATCTAATCTAAATCCTTTGATACCAAAATCACATCATCATTTAACTGTTTTTGCAATTTCTTCTCTAACTTTAGGATTTTCTCAGTTTAAATCAGGTTGTTCTTTTGCAAATAAGTGGAAGTAGTATTGATTTGTAGTTTCATCATACTCTCAAGCACTTCCTCCGAAAACTGAATTAATATCAGATGGTTCATCTCTTCAAATGTAATAATCTCTGTAAGGATTATCTTTTGAACTTCTTGCTTGTTTAAATCATTCATGTTGATCTGAAGTATGATTTAAAACTAGATCCATAACAATCTTAATATCTAATGAATTTGCTTTATCAACAAATTCTTTAAATTTATCTAAATCACCATAAATAGGATTAATATCTTTGTAATCAGAAATGTCATATCCATTATCAACAAGTGGTGATTTGTAGATTGGAGTTAATCAAATAGCTCCAACTCCAAGATTTTTTAAGTACTCTAATTTTTCTATAGCTCCATTTAAATCTCCAATACCATCATTATTTGAATCTTTAAATGATTGAAGATACATTTCGTAAACTACAGTATTTTTTCATCAATAATTATTCATCTAAGCTCCTATTTTAATTTCTGATTCTAATTGATATTCTTTATCAAATACATTAATTTTTAAAGCTTCTCCTGAAACTAGTGTAATTATAGTTTCAGTTTTAGTGCGTTTAACTTTTAAAATACGTGATCTAAAGTTAACGTTAAATTCATATCCTTGTCATTGTTGTGGAAGTTTTGGTGAGAAGTGAGGAACACCATCTCTAATAATCATTCCACCAAATCCTTCAATAATAGCTAAATAACTTCCTGTCATACTTGTAATGTGTAATCCATCATCAGTATCATTGTTGTAGTTATCTAAATCTAATCTAGCTGTACGGTTGTAGAATTCATAAGCTTTATCCATTAAATCAACTCTTGAAGCAATAATTGAGTGAATACATGGACTTAAACTTGATTCATGAACTGTAAATTGTTCATAGAATTCAAAGTTTCTAATTATTTCTTCTCTAGTGAATTGATCTCATAGATAGTAAATTCCTTGTAAAACGTCAGCTTGTTTAATATAAACACTTCTTAGAATTCTATCTCAACTTCAGTTTTTATTTAAAGGTCTTTCATCTTTACTTAATAAATCTTTGTGTTTTAATTCTTTATCTAAGAAAGTATCGTGTTGAACAAACACTTTTAGATTTTCATCATATGGTAAGTACATTTTGTTAATAATGTCTTGTCACTTGTTTAATTCATCAACTGATAAATTTCATCTTGATTTATCTAATTGTAATTTGTCTAACATTTCTAAAGTATAAGTTAATACTCATCTAGCCATTAAGTTAGTTAATCAGTTGTTATTAACGTTGTTTTCATATTCATTTGGTCCAGTTACTCCGTGAATAAAGTATTTATCTTTAATTGAATGATAATGTACTCTATCTGCTCAGAATCTTGCGATTTCAACCATTACATCCATTCCAAGTTCTTTAATGTATTCATAATCACCTGTGTAGTTAGTGTAATTATAAATAGCATAAACCATAGCGGCATTTCTATGAATTTCTTCAAATGTAATTTCTCATTCGTTATGACATTCAACACCATTGAATGTAACCATTGGATATAATGCACCTTTAAATCCTAATGATTGAGCATTTTCGATAGCTTTTGGTAAATGATTGTGACGGTATTTTAATAGGTTTCGGCTGATTTTTGGATCTGAAGCTTTTAAGTATAAAGGTAAACAGTAAGCTTCTGTATCTCAATAAGTTGCTCCACCATATTTTTCACCAGTAAATCCTTTAGGACCAATATTTAAACGATCATCGTTTCCATAATAAGTACAGAATAATTGGAATAAGTTAAATCTTATTGCTTGTTGATCTAAATCTGATCCGATAATTTTAACATCACAAGATTCTCAACGTTTAGCTCATAATTCAACGTGTTTTTGTTTTAATTCTTCATAACTTAATTTATTGATTTCACATGAAACTTCACCAGCTTTAACTGCTAGTTCTTCTTCACTATAATATAGTGAATGAACAGTTGAAATCATCTTATAAATAGTTAATGTTTCATTAGCTTTTAAATCAAATTTATATGAAGTTTTTGCATATAAATTGCATTGATCACTAGTAATTTTACTAGGAGTTAAATTAAAGTTATTAACTGCTAAACTTGCATAACTAAAACGTTCAATTCCATAGTTATTTTCAATCATTTTTGAAACTACTAATTGAGAATTATCAGTAGCTTTTGAGTCTAAATGAGTTCAGAATTTAGTGTTATAGTTTGAATCACGGTTAATTACATCTCCATCAATATAACTAGTTAAATCTAAAGTCATATCTTGATCACTAGTAATTGAGTATTTAACAGCAGTTAATTCTTTATTTGCAATTGAAACAAAACGTTCTGCGTCAACTTTAATATTTTTATTATTAACAACTGTTGTGAATTTTCTAGTTAAAATACCTTGTTTTAAGTCTAAAGTTCTGCTGTAAGATGTTGGTTTTTGTTTGAATAAATCTAATTCAACTCCATCAACAACAACATTTAAACCTAAAAAGTTAACGGCATTAATTACTTTACCAAAGTATTTTGGATAACCATTTTTTCATCATCCAACAATTGTTTTATCTGGATATCATAATCCACCAATATAACAACCTTTGTGAGTATCTCCAGAATAAGTTTCTTCAAAATTTCCTCTCATTCCTAGATATTCATTTCCTAATGATGTAATTGATTCACTTAATCTGAAATCAAAACCATCTTCAGGTAGTTTATTTTCAGTTAATTTTCATTCGTCTACTTCAAATAATCTTTTAATATTTACATCAATTTTTGTATTCATTTCTTCACCTATCTAATATCTATAATTAGATTTTAAATTTAAATATTATAATTTGAAATTTTATTTTTAATTTTTTACTCAAAAAGACATACTTATAGATTATTATATCTAGTAAAAAGTATGTCTTTTTTTAAATTGTTAAATTATCCAATACGTTTTTCAGTAATACCATTGAATAAATGATATCTGTTAATTTGTATTCCAACTTTACTGTCAATTGAAATAGAAACATCTTTTGCTGCTGTAATAATAAAATTATTTGATGGTTCAATCTCACAAGTAATTTGTTTGTTCATACCTAATAACTCAGAGTTAATAACTGTTCCTTGAACATTAGCTTTTGGATCATCATAATCAACGATAGTTGCATCTTCACTTCTGACTCCTAAATATAATCTGTCTGTTCCTTCTTTTTTAATTAACTCTACTTCTTCTTTTGTTAACTTAACTTTGTAGTCTTTAGTATCACAAACGAAGCTTTGTCCTTTAAGTCTACCTTCTAAAACTTTCATTGTTGGTGTACCAATGAATTTTGCTACGAATAAGTTATTTGGTTTATTATAGAATTCTTCTGGTTTACCAACTTGTTGAATAACTTGGTTGTTCATTAAAACAATTTTTGTAGCCATAGTCATAGCTTCTAATTGATCGTGAGTAACATAAATTGTAGTTGTTCCTAAAATTCTATGAATTGAAACTAATTCAGTTCTCATTGATTCTCTTAGTTTAGCATCTAAGTTTGATAATGGCTCATCCATTAAGAATAACTTAGGCTTTCTAACAATCGCACGCCCTAAAGCAACACGTTGTTGTTGCCCTCCTGATAATTCTCTAGGTTTTTTGAATAAATATTTTTCAATATTTAATAATTTTGCAGCTCCTCTAACTCTATGGTTGATGATTTCTTTTTTCTCTTTTTTCATCTCTAAACCAAAGGCTAGGTTTTTATAAACATTATAGTGAGGGTATAAAGCATAGCTTTGGAATACCATAGCTATATCACGATCTTTTGGTAAAAGGTTGTTTACTTTAACTCCATCAAATAATAAGTCACCTTTTGTAATTGAGTTTAGACCTGCAATAATTCTTAGTAATGTGGTTTTACCACATCCAGATGGTCCTAAAATTACACAAAAGTCATTATCATCAATAGTTAAATCAATGTTTTCAAGTGTGTAAAATGAGTTACCTTCGTATTTTTTTGATATATTTCTTAATTCAACTTTCATATTAACCTTTTACTCCTCCTGATAATCCGCTTGTAATATTTCCTTGAAGCATTATAAATAGTGTACTAATAGGAACGGCAACAAGTAATGAACCAGCAGCGAATGCACCTTGCGCAATTACTCCTGATTGATTTAGTAAACTGTTTAATCCTGTAGCCATTGTTCAATCTTCAGGATCATCTAGTAATAATTTTGGTAATAGAACATCACCGAATGGTCCAATAAATGATCATAAAGCAATAACTGATAACATAGGTTTAGCTAATGGAATGATTACTCTAGTAAATACCATTCAAATACTACATCCATCAATTTTAGCAGCATCATCTATATCTGTTGAAATGTTGTCTAGGAATCCTTTAAGAATAAATACGTTTCCAGGAATTCCACCACCAACATAAATAAATACCAACATTAATTGACCTGGAATTTTGAATTTTTCATGTAGTAATTGGAACATTACATAAAACACAATAAAACTTGAAACGGTTGGTATCATTTGAATCAACATAACAGTCATTAAACTAACTCTTTTACCTTTAAATCTAAAACGAGAGAATGCATATCCAACCATAGCGGTTACCAATACCATAGCTAGCATTGTAATAATTGCTATAACTAATGAATTTACTACTCAGAATTTAAATTTAGTTTCAGTAAATAAATAACTAAAGTTAGCAGCACTAAATGCAAATTGTTTAAAGTCAAATCTACCAATTGTTCCGATTTTTCCTGCACTTGAACTTGATTCATTTGATGAGTAATAGTTAAACGCTTGAGAAACAACTTGAAGTACTGGAACAATAATTATTAATGCTCATGCAATTAATACTAAGTAAGTAAATACTAGACCAATTTTTCCATAAAGATTTAATGGAGGTTTATCTGATAGATAAAGTTTTCCAAATGTTTCAGTTAAAAATCTAACATATTTAACATAAGCATTATTTTTTTCTTTTTTAAGTTCTTGTTCAATTACAAATAATAAGTCGTTTTGATATTTTGAAATATCATTGTATGAAACTTCGCAATTACTGAATAATGAATTAGATTTTTTCATAGTTTCATAAGCGAATACTTCATTTTTAAGAATTTCGTATATAACACTTGCTTCTATTATTCTTGTGTTTAAGTTTAAATTCTCATATATCACTTTAGTTATTGCAACATATTTTGATCAATATTTATAACGTCCTAATTTATCTATTTCCTTGCTTTCAAAAAAATCGTTTTTTAATTTTTGATCGCTTGAAATTATATTTTCTAATAAAATAGTAAATTCAGCAGAAATTTGGCTTGCTGTTTTTAATATTAATGTTTCAAATACTTCTCTAGCTTTATCAAAATTGATATTTTTATCTTTATTTTTTAATGGGTAAAGATATGCTAAAGTAGATAATTTTACAATTAATAAATGATTATGATATTTATTGAAATTCAGGTGTTTAGATCTAAAGTATGTTTCAGTTAAACTAGCTTGGAAATCAATAAGATCTTTGGTTTTAAAAATTGTTTTAGCGTTTTTTAATCCTTCAGGATCTATTTTGTAATTTTTGTTATTAATTTTTAAAACATTGTAATGATTAAATTTTTTCTTTTGTTCACTTTTTTTATCTTGAACTTCACCTAAAAGTTGAGGATTAGTTAACATACGCAATTCACTTGCGATTTTTTCGTTAATTTCTTCACTACAGTATAATCTAAATTTTTCTTTTGATTTTCTGTTGTCGATTATTTTAGTTCATCATTTTTTATCACCATTTTCGATTTGGTAAGTTAATGATTTTTTTAGTAATAAAATGATTATTTCTTGAACTGTTAAACTATCAATATTTTGATTGCTCATTTCATCAAAAACTTCTTCTAGTAATGAATTGATTTTATTAAATGAGAAATCTTCTGATAGATTTTCATGCTCAATTAAATTGATAGAAACAAAGTCTTTTACTTCTTTATGTGTTTCATAAGTTAATAAGAATTCACTAGCTAAAATTCTTCCTAATTCTTCAAGATTAATCTTTTTGAAATAACAAACAATAATAGCATTAATTTTTTTTCAATTAGAAATAAATTCATATGTATCTAAATTTTTAAATCCAAAATGTTTAAAATCTTTTATAGATTGTTTTTTTGCATAATTTTCAATTTCTTTAATTAACTCTTCATCAATAGTTTCTTTAATTACTTCGTTCATGTTTTGATTTCCGACAAAAACATCAAAATTATTTTTATCATTAAATGTTGAAAATGCATTTGAAATTAATGATAATAATAAACCTTCGATTAATTTTTTATCATCAGTAAATTTTGTATAAACATCAACGATATTCCCGAAAATGTAATTACTTTTTATAAATTGCTGATAATCTTTTACTTTATTTGTGTTTTTAATAGTTTCATGATTTAGAAGCGTTGTTCTTATAATAGCTGAATAACCAGATCTTTTGAAATTTGATATATCGTATTTTTTAACTGGTTTTAAAAGATTAGAAAATTGTATAGATTTATCTACTACATCTTCTTTTTTAACTTGAATTTTTATAGCCATTAATTTTACCTCCTAATTTTTGAAAGCATTCATTCTTCTAAATCCATTTGCTGAGATTCCAACAACAACAAATGATGAAACTATAATAAATGAAGCAGCAATACCATAAGTATATCTATCTGGGTGTGTTGCTATTTTAAACACGAATGAAATTAAAATATCTGTTATACCAGGTTGTCCTGGATATGGTTTATTATCTGCAGGGTTTAAAGCCTGAGCGTTTGCTCCAAATAGATAAATAATACCAAAGTTACCGAAGTTGAAAACAAATTGACCGACTAGTAACGGAGCAACTTGAGCAAGAATTAGCGGGATTGTAATTCTCATTAATTGTTTTCATCTTGAAGCACCATCGATTGTTGATGAATCATATAAGTCTTTTGATATACCTTGTAAAACACCAGTAATTAATAAGAACATGTATGAGTGTCCTAATCATGTTTGTAGCATTATCAGAACAATACGTGCTTGAGTTTGTTCTGAAGTTCATCCACTAACTCCAATCCATCTTTGTGTGAATCTGTTAAAATCCGCACTTGAAAGTAAGATCGCAAATACCATCACCATAATAAACGATGGAACAGCTCAAGGTAATAAAAATATTAATCTGAAAATACGTTTTCCTTTTAATCTATCATGATTAACTAGTAATGCAAATAATGAACCTACTGCAATAACTGAAACTGTAGTAAAGATAACTCATGTAAATGTTCATCCCATAACGTATTTGAACGATGGGAAATATTCTCCTCCGAAAATAGATTTAAAGTTTTCAAATCCAACTCATTGGATGATTTGACCAGGACGTCCTGGATCGTTTCCTTTACCATAATTAGTGAATGCAATAATTACTGTTGAAATAATTGGAACAAGTACAATAAACATCATTCCTATAATAGCAGGTAATGATAAGATGTATGGAATTCCGTGTGATTTTAAGAATGTTCTTGTTTGACTAAAAGTACTTGATCTTGCACCTATTCTCATTTTTTTAGCGTTACTTCTTGAATCAATTCATGTAGAAAGAATTGCAAGACATGTTCCAAAAGTAAGAATAAGTGCAATAATACCTTCAACTAGATAGAAACGTCCATCACTATCGTGAACACTAGCACCAAAATCAACTAATCCTAATAAACCTTTCCCTTCAATGTTTCCAACTCCAAATGAATATAATATAAATGATATTAATATTGGCAGTGCAGCAAACATTAGCAGCGCTTTTTTATATTGACCATTAATCAATGGTCCAACTCCAGGGAATCAACCAAATGCAATAGAAAGAATTTCTTTTCATACTGGGTATTCGATTGGTAAATTATTTTTTATGTTTTCAATTTCTGCGACATACTCTAACTTATTTTTAGTTTTTTCTGTTTTAAAACTGTGTTTTAAATAAGTTCAATTGTCTTTTGCTTGTTTAACAGCATTTCTTGTTTTGATTTCTTTTTTGTTTTGTTTATGTTCTAATTTCAGATTTTTCTTTTCACTTTTAGTTGTTGCAAATTGTAAATCAGTTTGATAAGACTCTTTTTCTTGTTGAAGAAGTTTTTTAGTAATTTCATTATGTTTGTTTTTTTCTTTTGATATTTCTTGATATTTTTCTTTTGCTTGTTTAACTAAAGGAATAAATTCTAAATCAATTTCATCTTTTTTGATTAAATATTTTTCTTTAGCAGCAAAATTTAATGATTTAACTTCTCAATCATAACTATAATCGATTCCTTGTTTATATATTTCGCTGGTAGCTTTTGCTTTTTCTATTCCTTTTAAATGTTTAATTTAATTTAATTCTTTTTTGATTTTTAGAGAAATTTCATTTTTCTCTTGCTCAAATACTGTTGCGTTTTTATTATGTGATTTAACATAGTATGAATAATCGTTAGTACTAAATAATAAACGCAATTCTCTCACTTTTCTTCTTGCTATTTTGTATGTGATTGATATGAATTTCTTTTTGTATGTGTAAACAAATTTATTTAAAAACTCTAAATATTTAACATATTGTTTATTCATTCTAGTTTTTAAATTTTTTAATTCTTGTTGTCTGGTTCTATAAATTATTTCACTTAGTTCAATACGTGATCTGAATTTGAACATATCGTGAATGTATTTTTCATCTTTATTAATAAAACTTTCTTCGATAGCTTTAACATCAAATACAAATTTATTATTTTCATCTTTATGTAAATATAAAGCAAATTTTTCTTTTAATTTTGCATGCATATTGTGATGAATGTTTTCTTTTGCAAATTCTAAAAAGATTTTAGCTAGTTCTTTATTAGTAAATGTATACACTGAATTATCTAAATTTTTAGAAGTTTGGTCTAATTCTTCAAACATTTTTTCAAAATCAACATAACTAATTTTTTGTAATTCTGTAAAAACTTCTTCTTTGGTTTTTAAAGATTTATAAAATTCTACATTATTCATATTAACCTCACTTTCTAAAATTTATATTGTCTTTTTTTCATTTTTTGATATCTTATGCTTTTTTTAATTTCTGAAATATCTTTAACGATAAAATAGAAACTAATTAAAACTAAAACAAATAATACAATGCTTGTTATGCTTAGATATGATGCTCTTTTTGTTAATATCAACTCACCGAATGCAAATCCAAATCAAACAATAATTCACAATCCTACATAAACATAACCTACACGCAATCTGTTTATTGCAAATAATGTGTACACAACAAAGATTATGATAAATAGCACATTTAATAAATATCTAAACATCCAAATTTTTAAAAAATACATATAAGGGTCTTTCAATGCCTCTTCTGGTAAATTTTGTTTTTTAACAACTATAAAATTATAGTCAATTAACATAGTTGCACTAAGTATAGCCACAAAAATCATAGAAATTAATAATAAAAAGTATGCATTTCATTTATTAATATTAGTTTTATTACCAAATATTTGTTGAGTATCCATTTTTTACCTCTTGTTAAAAACTACCAACACACTATGTTGGCAGTAAATAATTATTATTTTTTAGTTTTGGTTATTATTAATGGAATCTATATCTGTCTTTTTCTTGTTTATATGTACTTCTGAAAATTTGGTGGAATTTTTCGCCTTCTCTATTTTGTTTTTTGTTGAATGTTGAACCAAACGCTGTTGCATAAGATCCTCAGTAAATACCAAATAATTCGTTATTTGCTCTTGGGGCTACATCGGCATTTTTACCAGTTTTTCCATAACCATCTATAATAGCTTTATATGCACCTCCAATTAATTTTCTATTTTCTTTTTCTGCATCAACATCAGTTTGTGTTCTACTTCCTGATGCAGGTTTAACATTTTTTCCTTCTTCTAATTCTTTTACTATATTATCAGCAACTTTTTTATAAGCACTGATTTTTCCATCAGCAAATGCTAATTCTGTTGCATATTCTTCCTTAGAAATTTCGTTTATAAATTCAACAGCGGCTTGTGTTTTTGAAAGTTCTGATCCATCTTTTTCTGATTTTGAAACTCTATTTGCAATTGTAGATTTCACACCTCGACCAAATCCACCAGCAAATCCTGTTAATTTTCTATTTTGTGATCCAAATGTTATATCACCTATTGAAGCAAATCCATAATTTGTTGAACCAGCATTTTTTTCAGCTTTTTTCATAATTTCTAATTTAGATGAAACTTCTCAAGGACCAATTAAAGACATAGCTGTTGTTCCGTCTTTTAGAGCATCTTCAATAATTTGTCCAATTTGACCACTAGCACCACCATAAATTGTTTCAATATGTTTACCGAATGATTTTACAAAGTCAACGATTGTATCTGTAGCTTCATTAAAGTCGGCTTCAAATTTTTTGTTTTCTCAAATTGAATCAAAATCAGCTTTTGTTGTTGTATTTGCTTTCGCACCTTTATTAATTCAAACCATTCCTGGTGTTGCGAAATCGGCTTTTAATTCTTTTATTTCTTCTTCTCTATTATTTAAAATAGAATTTAAGAAAGTTCCTCCGTAGAATGCATTACCAGCGTCCATATAAACTAAAGGTGCACCTTTTGAAGTATCTTCTCTTTCTTTACCATCTTCAAACTCATAGTTGTTTTTTTGATTTAGGTTTAATTTAGCTAAATTTTCAATACTTGCTTTTGGTTTTCCTTGAGCTTTTTCTGGAACCCCTTCTTTTCCTCATTTATCTAAATTACTTACTTTATCAACTTCAGAACCAACTAAATAACTGAATGAATTACCTTGTCCATCAGATTCTTTTTCAACTCCTACACGATCTTTGTTAAAAACTCATAATAAGTTTTCAACTGACATAGGAATCATACCATAAATTTCTTTTCCTTCTAAATTAGTAACACGTGCAGATGTTCAAGAGTTTACGTTATCTTTTACTTTAATTCCTTCAATTCCTTGTTTTGATTTATCAATTTCTAATCCAAAACGTTCTGAATCTTCTTTAGTTTTAACTAAATCATTTTTAATATATTCAGTTAAGTCTTTTAAAGTGTTTTGGTTAACATATTTAGGATATTGATCTAAAGGGAAAGTAAAGATATCTGAAATCCCTTTATCTTTAACCCCTCTTTGATCGATTAAATCTTTTTCTTGGAAAAAATCAATTTCTTTTAATCTAATTTTTCAATCATATCCTCTTTGTTCAAAAGATTTATTAACAGCTTCTGCAGCTTTTTTATACATTGGCATTCATTTTTGATTGGTTTGTACATAAATTTCATTAGCAGCACGTCCTTTACATGACATAACAGTTAATGTTGAACCACCAATAACAGCTAATGTAGAAAGCAATGATAGTATTTTTTTCATATTATTAATGCAAACCTTTCTAATTTTTGCTATTTTTGATATTTAAAATCAACACTTGATAAGTGTGAACAATTATATTATTCTATAAGTTTATAAAAAAATCTATTTACCAGTAAAAAGTTTCTAATAAAAGCACTATAGAAATTATTAAAACGTTATTTTTTTAATTGAATTTATTAAATAGTCAAAGACAAAATCTAGTTTTTACATAAAATATAACGTATAAAAAGCAACTAAAAACAGACAAAAAAGACAATCAAAAAAATAAACAAAATAATAATTAAAAAATTATAGTAGCTAAAGCACTATATAAAGAGAAAAAAGTCATGCCTATAGCAACCGTAAAAATAAGTTTGAAAAATCAGGTGCTCTGATGTTTAAAACTTATTGTGAAATTATAAAAATGTTTAAGCAGTATAAAAAGATCAAAATCGATGGAATTAGTAACGATTGAATTGAAATGAAAAAAGTAAAAATAAATTTAGAAATTGTAAATAAAATTCTGTATAGTTAATTTTTCAATAAAGTTTTAATTAAAAATTTAAAGGTTAATTTTGTTTAATAACCCACGTTAATATCTAATACCAATAAACATAAAAAATGTACATACTTCCTAAAGGTTGTATGTACATCTTGTGTTTTATTTTTCTATAATAAATCCTTTGTGTTTTAATATATTATCATGATAATTATTAGATAGAATTAAATCTTTACTAATATAATTGATATCTGTATTGTTGTAGTTAATAATTAGTTTTATTTTTTCATCATTATATGTTCTAGTTATATGTATTAAATTGTCTTTATATTCTATTTGAATATCACCTTTAATTAATGAATCTTGATTATGTTTTAAATTAATTAGTTGTTTTAATATAGAAGTATATTTTTCGTCTTTATTAACTTGGTCTCAATTAAAACATTTTCTATTTAATGGGTCATATCCACCATCAAGTTTAATTTCAGTTCCATAATATAGCATAGGAACTCCAATATATATAAATATTATAGATAAAGCTAATAGTAATTTATCTACATCACCATCAACATCAGTTATAAATCTATTAGTATCATGAGAATCAATTAGGTTTATCATCATTAAATTTACATTAGTTGTGTTTCTTACTACTAGTTCATTTAATCTATAAACAAAATTCTCGCTATCTAAATTGTTATATGCTAAAAGATCTAATATTGCTTTTGTAACAGAATAATTCATTATAGAGTCAAACTTATCACCTTGTAGAAATTTATGAGCATCATGTCAGTTTTCACCAAAGATAAAGAAGTTTTTATCAATTTTTTTCAACTGTTCTCTAAAATGGAATCAAAAGTTAAGACTAACTTCATCAGAAACATCTAATCTTACTCCATCAATATTAAACTTGTTTTTATAATATTTCGCTACTTTAATTAGATATTTACGTACTTTTTTATTCTCTGTATTAAATTTAGGATGATATGAACAATGAGCAAACACTTCGTAATTAATTTTTTCTTGATCTACTTCATCACCATTTATCATGAAATAATCAAAGTATTTACTTTTCTTTTTATGTTTTAGAACATGTTTAAATTCTTTTGATTCATCACTACCGTGATTAAAAACCATATCTAAAACTATTTTCATATCTCTTTTATGACACTCATCAACTAATTTTTTAAATATTTTTTTGTCACCAAATTGTTCATCTATTTTATAAAAATCTACTGTGTCATATTTATGATTAGTATTAGCTGAAAATATAGGTGTTAAATAAAGTGATGTTATTCCTAAATCTTTTAAATAATCTAGTTTTTCTATAATACCTTTTAAATCTCCACCAGCATAATCATACTGACCTTTTGGAATATCTCCTCAATTTAGGTTTATATAATCTTTATTTAATTTATCAGAACCCATATTAAATCTATCTACAAATATTTGATAGAAAATAGATTTAGTTACTCAATCTATTTTATCTATTGTATCTATATTATGGATGTAAGGTATTTGAAAATGACTATAAAACGCTTTAGAAAAGTCATATTCTTTTGTTAATCCTTCTTCTGAGTAATAATAAATTTCATTATTTATTTTTAGTTTGAATATATATACAAATCTAACATCATCTATATCAATTAACACTTCATAATAGTTAAAATATTTATCAGTGTATTTAACTGACATATCTATTTCTTTTTGTTCAACTTGATAACCATATTTCAGACCATATATAGCTTTTATATAATCAAAGCTATCTTTTTTACTAACTCTAAGTCTTAATACAACTTGTTTATTAGATAAAGCAAAAGAGTAATTAGATTGATCTTTATGATATATTGCTAATTTATCCATTAATACCTCCTATGTATGTTTTGTATTTTATTAAATTATCATTGTGTTTGAATAACAATATTAGTGCTATTTTTTAAGTTTTCATTATACATTTCTTGTGTGATTATATATTCATTTTCAAGTGTAATTTGATTTTTGATACTACCATCTTGATTTTTTATCATAAATCCTAATTTAAATTTAGTATCTATTGGTAGTGATACATCTATAAAATGATTAGGATACATTGCAATAGATTTTGTTGAGTTAAATAACGGATGAATAGGTATACGTTCACTATTATTATCTAATTCAAAAATATTACCATTCATATGAACAGTTTCACCTGGCATAGTTTGCATTTTATCTAGTTTAAGCATAATCCTTGCAGTTACCTGTTTATTAGTTAGTATTTTTAAATTATTAATACTATTAGTTCACTTATCTTCTTTTGTAAGTGCTTTAATTTGGTACATACCAGAATTTATATTAGGAATTTCAATGTATGCTAATTTATTATTGTTATTAATTAATTCTAATTTTGCTATATGATTATTTGCTTTATTATCTGATATATATAGATGTTTAATTTTATCTAAATTATCACCACTAAGTATTACGCGATCATTGTGAATTGCTTGTAATGTGTTTACATTACCAAGAACAACATTATCGTTTTGTTTATTAGACACAAACACTTGGAAAGTATTTGAATTTAATCTATAGTGATCAACTTTGCCATTATCTTGAACAGTGATTGGATGACCATTTAGTAAATTACTTAAATAGTCTTGATAAGTTCCTTTTGGTAAACCTAATTGTAAATCTTTTAATTCATAACCAGTGCTTTCGCTTCTATTTATCATTATAACAACTGTGTTTTGATTAAAAGTTCTTTCATACACTAACACATCATCGTTTAATCAACGTTCTTTGTAGTCTCCAAATTGAATTGCTGGATTATCTTTTCTAAGTTTGCTTAATTTCTTAATTATTTGATATGCTCTTGTAGATCTATCAAAACTAGTCATACTTTTTCTATTATCCGGATCTTCTCTACCATCCATATATTGTTCAGTACCATAGTAAACTGCAGGTATACCACGCATTGTAAGCACTGTTGCTAATGCAAGATCAACTCTATTTGTATTTTTATTAGATATTTCCATAAATCTAGGCATATCGTGGTTATCTATAAATGTGACTTGATTATGTACATGTTCAAAATTGTTAGATGTGTCTGCTAATGTGTGATGTATGTGTTGCATACCTTCACTATAACTACCTAGTGAATTACGTATAGCATGTGTAAGATTAAAATCTAACAATGACATACCACTATTATTTGCAAATGTTTTAAGTTCATTATCAACAACGTTGCTTCCTGCAAATCATTCACCAAATAATAGTGATGGTTTGTAACTATTAATATATTGAGTAAAGTTTCTTTGTCAACCAATTGGCATATGTCTAACAGCATCAAGTCTAATACCTGCTATTCCTAAATCTAATCATTTTTTAATAGCATCTTTAAAGTAGTTATCAACAACTGGGTTTAAATGGTTTAGATCGGCAAGACCGAACATTGTATTATAAACACTATTTTCTCAAGAACTAAAATCAGTTCAACCTTCTTTATTAAATAAATTATGATTTTTACCATCATGAAGTTTTCCTAATAGTTCACCATCTCTATATAATGCACCATCATTTGGTAATAATTCACCACCTGTTTTTAGATCGTTTCTTCCTCTATGTTGTTCTGGATAAAGATTATGGTCCACTGTATTAAGATCTTTATCATAATCAACTGCTGGTGATGTATGGTTTGGGGCAAAATCTATATAGATTTTCATACTATGTTCATTAGCCACTTTAATTAACTCTCTAAAATCATCAAAAGTTCCAAAATATGGATTAGTTTTAAAAAAGTCTTCAGCTCAATATCCATGATAACTGGCACTTGCATGTCCTATTCTCTCATCATTTGGAGAAATTCCATCAATATTTTTAACAGGTGGAGAAATTCATAAAGCACCAACACCAAGATCAGTTAAATAACCGTCTTTTATTTTTTGTATAATCCCTTGTCAATCTCCACCATGATAATATCTATTATGGTTTGGATTATACATATTTCCTTTAGGATTATTTTTCTTATCACCATCAAAAAATCTATCAGTAATGATTTGGTAAATAACATCCTGGTTATAATTAGTCTTTAAATAATTTAAATTCTTATCAGGTTGTTTTTCTTCTTCTCTATTTGGATCTGTTTGATCTTCATCTGGTTTCGGTTTTCCATCTGGTGTATTAGATGAATCTTCTTCTCTATTTGGAGTTGGTGATGGATCTGGTGTATTAGATTCATCTTGCTTGTCATCTATTTTTGCATGTTGATTACTATTTAGTTTTGTACAACTAACTACAGTTGAGCTAAAACCAATTAGTAATAAAACAAATAATATTATTGATATAAGACGTTTTAATAAATAATTTTGTTTCATTTTTTCTCCTTTCATAATAATTATACAAACTGTGCTTATTAATATAAACAGTGTATTTTGTTTAAAAACCCACGCTAATTTTTGCTATTTTTGAGATTTAGAATCAACACTTTATAAGTGTGAATACTCATATTATTCTATAACTTTATAAAAAATACTATTGCCCATAAAAAAAGTTTCAAATAAAGCACTATATAATTTTATTTAATTTATTTTATATTCCAGAAATTTATTTTATAGTCAAGACAAAGTATGGTTTTTTTCATAAAATATAGTTATAAAGGGTAACAAAAAGCATTTAAAAAAGACAAGTATACAAATTGAATAAATAATTATAATAACTAAAGCACTATATAAGGAGAAAAGTGTTATGCCTATACCAAAAGAAATATTGGCTGTTGAAAGACCAAAAAATACAAGAGTAAAGAAAAACGGTAACAAATACGATGTTATTAAAAGAACTAGTATTTGAAAAAATGGAAAGGCAATTCCTGTTGAACTGGGTAAAATTGGAGAAATAATAAACTTTAAATATGTAGAAACTAAGCCAAGCAATTCTAACTTCGCTTTGTTTGATATAAAACAATTTGGAAGAACTGAAATTGCTTATAAATTATCTAAAGATATTTATGGTGAACTTTGTAAAGTGTTTGATATTTCAGATGCAAAAACAATTTATACAATAGCAATTATTAGAGCAGCTTATGGTAACGTTACTAACAAAGAAATTAATAGAAAATACCAATATTCATTTTTCTCAGAACAGTTTCCGGGAGTTTCTCTTTCAGTAAGTAACATTTCAAAATTTTTAGATAGATTAGGTCGAAAATATAAATATATGAAATCTTTCATACAAAATAGAATGAATAATGTCTCACCTGAATCTACAATTGTTATCGATGGTATGTTTAAAAGTTTAAATTCTAGAAATTCTAGTTTTACAAGATGATCATGACAAACAATAACAAAAGGAGCTCAAAACATTTGTCTTTTATATGCTTTTGATCTAAATAAAAAAGAATTAATCGGAGGTAAAGTTTTAAAAGGAAATACAGTAGATTTAATGGACTGTAATAAATTTATTAGCTATTTTTCATCAAATAGTTGTTTGATTTTAGGAGATAAAGGAATGGTTTCTCAAGAAGGATTAAATAAACTTAAAAAATCAAACAATAATCTTAAAAACCTTTTTCCTATTGAAAGAAATGATAAAAGAATCAAATCCTTAAATTTATCAGAATATGATACAAAATTTAATTCAAATCATGATTTAGTATTAAGCAAAAGAAACAAAATTAGTGATAATGAATATTTATATTCATTCAAAAGTATGAGTGACTATAACCAAGAACGAAAAATTTATCTAAATAACACTGATAAAAATAACAACAGTGAAGAGTTAAAAGAAAAAGAAAATCAGTTTGGAACAATACACTTTGTTTCAGATGAAGATTTATCACTAAAACAAATATATGATCTTTACAAGACAAGATGAGAAATTGAAGATTTTTTAAATTTTTATAAAAATATAATTGAATTAGATTTCTCAAGATTGCAAAAAAATACAAGTATAGTTGCAACTGAGTTTATAAACTTAATAACTACAATAATAACATCAAGAATGAAAAAAGAATTTGAAGAAAAAGGTTTAACTGATAATTTCTCATTCAACCAAATAATGGAAAGATTAGGTTCTGCTAATAAATATTTCGACACTACAAATAATAAGTGACATTATACAAGCGAAAAAAAATACACAGACAACATTGTTGACATTTTAAATCTATAACATTTAAAAATATAAAAACCTCAATTCCTGATTTTTCAATCTGGTTTTGAGGTTATTTTATTATTAACATCAATTTAATAAATCAATTGATAATTCTTCTGTAGATTTAATTGAAATATCAGCATTAATTCCAATACCAATACATTTAATTTGAGCTGCTTTAGAAGCAAGATAACCTGCGTTTGCATCTTCAACTACAACACACTGATCAACATCTAAATTTAATAGTTCAGCACCTTTTAAAAAGATATCAGGAGCTGGTTTAGTATTTGTAATTTTAGATGGATCAACTAATTGATCGAAATAACTAAGCAATTCTAATTTAGTTAAAATATTTTTAGCATTATGACTAGCACTACCTAAACAAATTTTAATATTATTAGATTTTAATTGTTCAATAAACTCTAATACACCAGGTAGTATTCAAGAACGATCGACTTTTTCTAATCCTTGTTTATATAAATCATTTTTATATTCTAATAATTCATTAAACTTTTCTTGACTAATCTCAACATTATAAGTTTTTAAAATTAAATCAAGTGAATCTGCTCGTCCTACTCCTCTTAATTTATCTAAAAAACTTTCATCTAAATTATCAATACCAACTGTTTTAACAGCTTGTGCTCAAGAATTGAAATGTAATGGTGCAGTATCAGTAATTACTCCGTCTAAATCAAAAATTACACCTTTAATCTTCATTTTTAAATCTAAACACTTTCATTGATAATGGTTTTAGAGTAACTACATCACTTGTTTCAACTTCATCTGATAACAGATCAACACAACCTTTTAGTTTAACGTGATCAAGTTTTAATTCTCTATCAGCGTTGTTTACCATAATTAAATATTTATCATACATACCTATTTTAAAGTATTCTAAATAGTGCTCATCAGCTTGAACATCAGAAAATTCAAAATATCCATATGATCCTAAAACAGGGTGTTCTTTTCTAATTTTACATAGTTTTTTCATATGATTAAAAATGTCCATGTTTCATTGAGATTTATCTCAAGTCATACATTTTCTACAATCTGGATCGTTTTCTCCATTAATTCCGATTTCATCACCATAATAAATACTTGGTGCACCATTAAAAGTAAATAAAATAGAAAATGCTAATTTAAATCTATCTACATTATCTTTACATACTGTTAATAATCTAGCAGTATCATGACTGTCTAAACAGTTGAACATTCCAGGTAGAACATTCATTGGATAACGAACAAAGTAATTATTTATACGGTCTTTGAAACGTTGAGTTGATATATGTCTTTTACCAATACAATCAATAATTGAACGAGTTAAAACATAGTTCATAACTCCATCAAACTGATCACCTTGTAATCAAGCGTTTGAATCATTTCAAATTTCACCTAGAATAAAAGTTTTTTGTTCTTTGTTAACAATTCTTCTAAATTCTCTTCAGAATTTGTGACCTACTTCATTTGCAACATCTAATCTTCATGCATCAATTCCAAATTCTTTAACTCAGTATTCAGAAACTTTTAATAAATAATCTCTAACTTCAGGATTTCCTGTATTTACTTTTGGCATAAATCCAGTGAATGCAAATGTGTAATATGGAAGATTTAAATCTGTATTTTCAGTTAAAGATTCATCCATTCTTTCAACAGGGAATTTGTTAATATAGAATCAATCTTTATATTTTGATTTTTCTTGATTTTCTAAAACATCTTGTCAGAAAGGATGTCAGTATCCAAAATGATTAAACACCGCATCTAACATCACTTTAATTCCACGTTTATGACATTCATCAACTAGTTTTTTAAATGTTTCTTTATCTCCAAAGTTTGGATCGATTTCAAAATAATCAATAGTGTCATATTTGTGATTTGTTTTTGCTTTAAAAATTGGACATAAATATAATCCATTTATTCCAAGTTCAACTAAGTGATCTAAATGATCAATAATTCCTTGTAGATCTCCACCAAAGAAATTAGTTCTTGTAGGTGCAGTTGAATTTCATTCTAATGTATTTTCCGGATTGATTGATGGATCACCATTTGCAAATCTTTCAGGAAAAATTTGATATCAAATAGTATCTTTAACTCAATCTGGAACATTAGTGATATCTTCAGCATTCATTCAAGGGAATCTGAATTGGTTTTCATCTTTAACTTTGTCAAATAATTCAAATGGATAAACCATTCTTTCATTATATAAACATTTATCACCATCAACTCCAATTAGTTCAAAAAAGTAACATAATCTTTTGAATTTAGGGAAAAGTTCAACAAATCAGAAATCATAAATTTCGGTAGTTCTAACTTTTCTCATTTTTGATATTGTCATGTCTTTTCCTCAGTTAAAAGGATCACCATGGTGAACAAGAGCTTCTTTTAAATCATCTTTTTTGGTTCTTAAAAGTAAATGAACCGTGTTTTCATCATAACAGTAAGCCATATTTGATTTTGGAATATGTAAAATGGCTGATTTTTCAATTAGTTTCATTTATCTATTTTCTCCTTATAAACAGAATATCTATTATTATATTTTATAGAACGCATTGGCTTTTTAAGAAATACGTAACTATTAATTATTTTAAAGATAATAAAAATTTTTTAAACAATTATCTAAAATTTATTCTATTTAATCTTAAATATTTTCATTGAAAGTGGTTTTAAACTAACTACTTTATTTAGTTGAATTTCATCAGTAAGTAGTTCAATTTTGTTTTCTAAATCTAAATGATCTACATTTAATGTTTCGTGTTCAGAATTATTAATCATTACAACATATTGATTGTCTTTATCTGATCTAAAGTATTCTAGATAATCTTGTGAAATATCACATGATCCAAATTCTAAATCTCCATATGATCCTAACACAGGATGATTTTTTCTAAGTTTAACTAGTTTTTTGATGTGATCAAAGATATCTAAGTTTCATTGAGATTTATCTCAAATCATACATTTTCTAGATCCAGGATCATGTTCTCCATCAATTCCAATTTCATCTCCATAATATATACTTGGAGATCCAATAAATGTAAATAAAATAGAATATGCTAATTTATATCTATCTACATTATTTTGACAAGTAGTTAAAAATCTAGCTGTATCGTGACTATCTAAGCAATTGTACATTGCAGGTAATACATTTGCTGGATATTGAACTAAAAAGCTATTAATATGTTCTTTAAATTCATCTGTTGACATATTTCTTTTACCAACATAATCAATAATTGAACTAGTTAATGTGTAATTCATAACTCCATCAAATTGATCACCTTGTAATCAAACATTAGAATCATTTCAAATTTCACCTAGAATATATGTTCTTTTTTCTTTATTCACAGCTTTTCTGAAATCTCTTCAAAAATCGTGACTTATTTCATTTGCAACATCTAATCTTCAACCATCAATATCAAACTCTTCAACTCAATATTTAGCAACATCTAATAAATATTTTCTAACTTCAACATTTGCTGTATTTAACTTTGGCATAAATCCAGTAAATGAAAATGCGTGATATGGTAAGTTTAGATCTTTATTTTCAGTTAAAGATTCATCCATTCTTTCAACGGGGAATTTGTTAATATAGAATCAATCTTTATATTTTGATTTTTCTTGGTTTTCTAAAACATCTTGTCAGAAAGGATGTCAGTATCCAAAGTGATTAAACACCGCATCTAACATCACTTTAATTCCGCGTTTATGACATTCATCAACTAGTTTTTTAAATGTTTCTTTATCTCCAAAATTTGGATCAATTTCAAAATAATCAATAGTGTCATATTTATGATTAGTTTTTGCTGTAAAAATTGGACATAAATATAATCCACTAACTCCAATTTCAACCAAGTGATCTAAATGATCGATAATTCCTTTTAAATCTCCACCAAAGAAATTCTTATCAGTTGGATAAGCGGAATTTCATTCTAATGTATTTTCTGGATTGATTGAAGGATCACCGTTTGCAAATCTTTCAGGAAAAATTTGATATCAAATAATATCTTTAACTCATTCTGGAGATTTATTAATATCTTCAGGATGCATTCAAGGAAATCTAAATTGATTTTCAATTCTAACTTTTCAATAATACTCTATTGGATAGATTGATTTTTCATTGTATAAACATTTATCTCCATCAACTCCAGTTAGTTCAAAAAAGTAAGCTACACGTTTATATTTAGGATGAAGTTCAACAAATCAAAAATCATAAATATTATTAGATCTAATTTTTCTCATATGACTTGGTTTTAGATCATCATCTCAATTAAAAATATCTCCATTATGAACAATTACTTCTTTTATGTTATCTTTTTTAGTTCTTAAAAGTAAGTGAATAGTATTTTCATCATAACAATATGCCATATTTGATTTTGGGATATGTAAAATTGCTGATTTTTCAATTGCGCTCATTTAATTTCTCCTTATGTAAAATATCTATATGTTTGATATCACACTTTTTTATTTTTAAAGTGCATAATTACTTTAATAATACTAAAATAATTGCTTAATATATACATGTTTTTTAAATTAAAAATGCTAGATTAACTAGCATTTAAAAATTATAAATAATTGGTTTATTTTATCTTAAAGATTTTCATAGAAATTGGTTTTAAATTAACTACATTACTTGTTTGAACTTCATCAGTAAGTAGCTCAACTTTGTTTTCTAAATCTAAATGATCAATATTTAATTCTTTATCTGAATTATTAATCATTACAACATATTTATTGTCTTTATCAAATTTAAAGTATTCAACATATTGTTTTTCGTTGTCAGTTACACCAAATTCTAATAATCCATATGATCCTAATACAGGGTGTTCTTTTCTAACTTGACATAGTTTTTTCATATGATCAAAGATGTTCATGTTTCATTTTGATTTATCTCAAATCATACATTTTCTGTTCCCAGGATCATGTTCTCCATCAAGTCCGATTTCACTACCATAATAAATACTTGGAGCTCCACTTAATGTAAATAGGATTGAGAATGCTAATTTAAATCTATCAACATTATGACCACAAGAGTTTAATAATCTTGGAGTGTCATGACTATCCATACAGTTTAACATGTTAGGAATTACATTTGCTTGATACATAGTTAAGAATTTAACTATTCTGTTTTTAAAGTGTTCTGGACTCATATGTCCAACAGAAAATCCAACTACAGGACCAGTTAATACATAGTTAGTTACTCCGTCAAATTGATCACCAAATAATCAAGGATTTGAATCGTATCAAATTTCTCCTAGAATATAGATTTTTTTAATTTTGTTTAATTCGATTCTAAATTCTCTTCAGAAACTGTGATCAACTTCGTTTGGAGCGTCTAATCTTCAACCATCAATGTCAAAGTTTTCAACTCAATACTTACCAACATCTAAAAGATATTTTCTAACTTCAGGATTTCCTGTATTTAATTTTGGCATATCACCAATAAATGAGAATGTGTGATAACTTAAGTTTAAGTGATCAACGTTTTGTCATTCTAAATGCATTTTTGGTACAGGAAATCTTTTAATGTGGAATCAATCTTTGTATTTTGATTTTTCTTGATTTTCTACTACATCTTGTCAGAAAGGATGTCAATAACTAACGTGATTAAACACAGCATCTAGCATAACTTTAATTCCGCGTTTATGACATTCATCAACTAGTTTTTTAAATGTCTCTTTATCACCAAAGTTAGGATCAATTTCAAAATAATCAAGTGTGTCATATTTATGATTTGATCTAGCTTTAAATATAGGACATAGATATAATCCATTAACTCCTAATTCAACTAAGTGATCTAAATGATCGATAATTCCTTGTAAATCTCCACCAAAGAAACTATCTGATTGAGGATTAACACTTGCTCATTTTAATGTGTTAGGTGGATTTATTTCTGGATTACCATTTGCAAATCTTTCAGGAAAAATTTGATATCAAATAGTATCTTTAACTCAATCAGGTGCTTTATAAACATCTTCTTTATTCATTCAAGGGAATTTAAATTGAGAATCGTTTTTAATTCAGTGGAATTCACTAAAATCATGAACTCCGTTTTGATTTAATAAACATTTATCTCCATGAACTCCAGTTAATTC
Source organism: Mycoplasma cottewii (assembly GCF_024918975.1). Lineage (NCBI taxonomy): Bacteria > Bacillati > Mycoplasmatota > Mollicutes > Mycoplasmatales > Mycoplasmataceae > Mycoplasma > Mycoplasma cottewii. The sequence continues at coordinate 875,271 of NZ_CP103424.1, forward strand.
GAAAAAGTAAGCTAATCTTTTGTGTTCAGGATAAATTTCAACAAATCAAAAATCATGAATATCAGAACTACCAACTTTTCTCATTTCTACTTCTTTTAAATTATTTCCTCAATTAAAAGGATCTTGATAATAAACTTTAGCATGAGCTAAGTCATCTTTTTTAGTCTTTAAAAGTAAGTGAATAGTATTTTCATCATAACAATATGCCATATTCGATTTTTGAATATGTAATATTGATGATCATTCGATTTTATTCATATTAATACTCCTTAATTGATAATTTTATGATTATAAATTTATTTTATCTTATGATTATTCAATAATTAAGACATATTTTATTTCTCTGGAATATTAAACAAAATGATACCTTACCAATTATATGTTTTGGATCCAAAACATATAATTGGTAAAGGAGGTTAGAATGTTTACTATTTTAGACAATAAGTCATATGCACAAATTAAAAAACGTATATTAGATATCTTTGCAAAAGATCCTAAAAGATCATATTTATCAATAGCAAAGCAATTTAATAAATCTGTTTCTACTATAAAAAGATATAAGAAAGAATATCTTGATTTTATAAACACTGGAAAGGAGATAGTCCTTTCTCATAAGAATGTAAATAACAAGAATGCACAAAAATATAATGATGAAACAATATACAACTTAGGTGAAATTTATCAAAGTGAAATGAAAATAACAGGAGGAGAGAACAATAATGGTAGTTGTTCATTTTTGACGTTGAAAAATTATCACAGTTGTTTAAAAGAAAAATTTGGTTATGAGATTTCATATTCAAATTTAGATAAAAGATTAATAAAACAAGGTTTTGCTAGTGCATACTGCAAAAGAACAACAAGAAAAGAAGTTAAAAGATAAGAAAACAAAACGAAGAAAACAAGATTATTAAGTACAGCAAAGAGCTGGTGTTTTACACTCCAAAAGTTGTAGAAAAACATAGATTAGCAACAGCTAATAACTACAAATTCGGACAAGTTTTAGAAGTTGATGGATGTACTCATTATTACTTTGAAAACGATATAATTGCAACATGTGTTGCTGTTGTAGATGTTGGAACTAATAGAGTGTTAGATATGTATTTCGAAAGACAAGAAGAATCTCTAAACTCATATCAAAGAATATTTGAAAACGTTTTTCAAAAATACGGTTATCCTATGAGAATAATCACTGATAATAGGGCTAACTTTAAAAAGATGAAATAAACAACGCTAGAACGCGTATAGAGCTTGAAAAAGGGGTATAGAAGTTGTTTCTTCATCAAATGCTAATGCAAAGCCACACATAGAAAGAAAATGAGATACAGTGCAAAAGAACGTTCCTTTTATTTCAAACAAAAGAATATAAAAACAATTGAAGGAGCTAACGCGATAAAAGATGAGTTAATCGAATATCTAAACAGCATATGCAAAATACGTGAAAAAGAAAGTGTTTTTAGAAAACTAGAAAATGAGGCGGTTGAAGCTTTCTTTGACATACCTATTAAAAGAAAAATTATGAATGGAGTGGTAGAATATCAAAAGAATTATTATGTCGCAATTGACGCAGATGGAAAAAGATATAAGTTCAACAAAAACGAAAGTATTGAATTTGTTATAGGTGCAGATGAGAGTCTATACTTTAGAACAGAAACTATGCGTTTTAAAGCTGAAATATTAGAAAAAGGATCTCACGAATGAGGAATGGTTGATATAGCAAAAGAAAACAATTAGATGAAGAAAGAAAACATGACTTAAAAACCCTAGGGACAATAAATAAGACAAGATGAATTCATATGCTATTAGATAAAACTCTTAACACAATTAAAAAACACCCGAGTGGATTGCCTAATGAGGTAGTTGACGAACTATCAGGACTTGTCTCAGGTGTTAAGAATGAATGTTATCGCATATCATTCGAACTCAAAGAAAAATTAGGCTTATTGGATTAGTTTTATTTTCTAATTTCCTTTGATAAGATTATTATAACTTAAAAATTTAAAGGTTCATTTTGTTTAAAAACCCACGTTCAATAATTAAGACATATTTTATTTCTTATCATAGTAAAAATATATTTAAAAATAAAAAAACACCTTGCGGTGTTACTTGTTTTCTTAATGGTCGGAATAATTGGACTTGAACCAACGACCTCTCCGTTATCAGCGGAGTGCTCTAACCAGCTGAGCTATATTCCGAAACAACAACATAATAATATATCTTTTTATTTTTAAAATCAATATGTTTTATGTTGTTTTTTACAAAAGTTTCTCGTTATTTATTTTTTTCTTCTAAATATAAATAAATATTTAACTTTATCTAGACGGTTAAGACCAACATGAGCACCGGCTCCACCAACTCCGGAAGTTGTAGTAATTCCTTTCAACTTTTTAATTGTTACAAAAGACAAAAATAAAATCAACTCTAAAATAAAATTACTTTTACAAAATAAAAAAACAACAAATGTTGTTTTTTGATAATATTAACGTTTTGAGAATTGAGGTGCTCTACGTGCTCCACGTAATCCATATTTTTTACGTTCTTTAATACGTGCATCACGAGTTAATAACCCTTCATTTCTTAAAGCTTTTCTGTAATCTTCACTAGCTTGTAATAAAGCTCTAGCAATTCCTAATCTAGTTGCTCCAGCTTGTCCAGTGAATCCTCCACCAATAACTTTAACAGTAATGTCAAAGTCTTTTAAAGTTCCAGTAGCTACTAATGGTTGTTCTAAGTCTTGCACTAATGTTGCGTATGGGAAAAACTCTAAAGCAGGTTTTCCATTAACAATAACATTACCTGTTCCTGGAGTTAAGATAACTTGAGCAATTGAAGATTTTCTTCTTCCAGTTCCTCTATAAATAACTTTGTTGTTCATTATTTAGTTTCTCCTTTTTTAGTTTGAATGTTTAAAACTTCAGGTTTTTGTGCAGCATATGGGTGTTCTGAACCTTCGAATACATGTAACGCTCTGTATTGGTTAGCACCTTGAACATTTTTAGGTAACATTAGTCTGATAGCTCTTTCAAGAATTTTAGTTGCATCTAATTCTCTTTGAACTGCTACTGTTCTTCTTCTTAATCCACCTGGGTGCATTGAGTGGTGGTAGTAAACTTTGTTAGATTCTTTTTTACCAGAAAAAATTGCTTTTTCAGCGTTAATAATAATAACGTGATCTCCGTTATTGATGTGTGGAGTAAAGTCAACTTTGTGTTTTCCTCTTAAAACAAGAGCAACTTGAGTTGCTAATCTACCCACAGTTTGTCCTTCTGCATCAACGATATATCATTTTTTGTTAATATCTTTTGCAGAGATTAATGTAGTTTGTTTCATATTCGCTATTTTCCTTTACTTGACTTGTCCGGGGTCTATAAAGTGTAGTAAGCAATAAATATTATAATAAAACTTTTTAAAATTATCAATTAAAATATTAAATCTCTCTGGAATATTAAACAAAATGATACCTTACCAATTATATGTTTTGGATCCAAAACATATAATTGGTAAAGGAGGTTAGAATGTTTACTATTTTAGACAATAAGTCATATGCACAAATTAAAAAACGTATATTAGATATCTTTGCAAAAGATCCTAAAAGATCATATTTATCAATAGCAAAGCAATTTAATAAATCTGTTTCTACTATAAAAAGATATAAGAAAGAATATCTTGATTTTATAAACACTGGAAAGGAGATAGTCCTTTCTCATAAGAATGTAAATAACAAGAATGCACAAAAATATAATGATGAAACAATATACAACTTAGGTGAAATTTATCAAAGTGAAATGAAAATAACAGGAGGAGAGAACAATAATGGTAGTTGTTCATTTTTGACGTTGAAAAATTATCACAGTTGTTTAAAAGAAAAATTTGGTTATGAGATTTCATATTCAAATTTAGATAAAAGATTAATAAAACAAGGTTTTGCTAGTGCATACTGCAAAAGAACAACAAGAAAAGAAGTTAAAAAGATAAGAAAACAAAACGAAGAAAACAAGATTATTAAGTACAGCAAAGAGCTGGTGTTTTACACTCCAAAAGTTGTAGAAAAACATAGATTAGCAACAGCTAATAACTACAAATTCGGACAAGTTTTAGAAGTTGATGGATGTACTCATTATTACTTTGAAAACGATATAATTGCAACATGTGTTGCTGTTGTAGATGTTGGAACTAATAGAGTGTTAGATATGTATTTCGAAAGACAAGAAGAATCTCTAAACTCATATCAAAGAATATTTGAAAACGTTTTTCAAAAATACGGTTATCCTATGAGAATAATCACTGATAATAGGGCTAACTTTAAAAAAGATGAAATAAACAACGCTAGAACGCGTATAGAGCTTGAAAAAAGGGGTATAGAAGTTGTTTCTTCATCAAATGCTAATGCAAAGCCACACATAGAAAGAAAATGAGATACAGTGCAAAAGAACGTTCCTTTTTATTTCAAACAAAAGAATATAAAAACAATTGAAGGAGCTAACGCGATAAAAGATGAGTTAATCGAATATCTAAACAGCATATGCAAAATACGTGAAAAAGAAAGTGTTTTTAGAAAACTAGAAAATGAGGCGGTTGAAGCTTTCTTTGACATACCTATTAAAAGAAAAATTATGAATGGAGTGGTAGAATATCAAAAGAATTATTATGCTGCAATTGACGCAGATGGAAAAAGATATAAGTTCAACAAAAACGAAAGTATTGAATTTGTTATAGGTGCAGATGAGAGTCTATACTTTAGAACAGAAACTATGCGTTTTAAAGCTGAAATATTAGAAAAAGGATCTCACGAATGAGGAATGGTTGATATAGCAAAAAGAAAACAATTAGATGAAGAAAGAAAACATGACTTAAAAACCCTAGGGACAATAAATAAGACAAGATGAATTCATATGCTATTAGATAAAACTCTTAACACAATTAAAAAACACCCGAGTGGATTGCCTAATGAGGTAGTTGACGAACTATCAGGACTTGTCTCAGGTGTTAAGAATGAATGTTATCGCATATCATTCGAACTCAAAGAAAAATTAGGCTTATTGGATTAGTTTTATTTTCTAATTTCCTTTGATAAGATTATTATAACTTAAAAATTTAAAGGTTCATTTTGTTTAAAAACCCACGAAAATTATCAATTAAAATATTAAATCTCTGCATCTTTTAATGTTAGAGTTGCATCAGTTTTAGATATTGAATTAAATCCAACAGCTATTGTAATTATATAAATACCAATAACTCCTAAAGCTACAGCAAAAGGTAATCAAACAGGAAATACTAATGGTAAAACAACTATGTGATAGATACTTTTTATAATTGTTGAAAATATAAATCATCCACTAGTGAATCCAATTCCAAACATTGAAGCTATAACAATAAAATACATTCCTAATATATTTAAAGCAATATAAGAATTAGAATATCCTAATACTTTTAATGTTGATATAAATCTATTATTATCTGAAATAATAACTGAAGTTGTTAATAAAATAATTACAAATGAAATTGATAAAATAGCAACAATACCAAGTGCTAGTAATAATATGATTAATGCTGAAATTTGTTTTAAAATAGCTTGTGAAATTTTAACTGGAACTATTAAATTGATTGAACCTTGACCAATTCCGTCATATACTTGATGATCTTTAACATGAACTCCATTTAATGTAACTGGATTATAATCACCTGTTTTTGAATAAGTTGAAACTGATTTACTTAAATCACCAATATCATCTTTTAAAGAATATTTATAGTTAAATATCGGAAAAGCATTATCAAATATTTTTAAAATATTTTGTGCTGCTTGTTTTTGATTTTCATTTCTATTTTCTTTAATTAATTTATTTACAAAATCTTGATAACTATAATTTTGTAATGAATCATTACCAGTTAGATTTAATCCAGTACTTATTCGATCAACATCATAACCTTGTTTATCAAATACTTTATTTCATTGTTTTTTAAATAATAATTCTCATCAAACTTCTTTATTTTGTTTATAGTTTAAAATTTCTTGAGCATCATCTTCTTTAATTCAAGCAGCACCTTGTCCATAACCATCGTGAACTCCAACAACTTTGAATTTATGTTGTTTATTTATTTTATTTACACGTGTATTACCTTGTAAAAATTCTTTATAAAATGGATTTGGATCAAGTGATTTGTCTTTTTCATCTCATGGAACAGGAATACCATTTGTTAAAGCTTCATCTTTATTGTTAAAAGGATTTTTAATAGATATTGCTGCTGTTGATATATCGCTTATTTGAAGAAAGTCACTTGTTGGTGAATTAAATTCAGTTTTTCAATCAGAAAAATTATATGGTTTTATATTATTACGATCTATTTTTTGTAATTCATTTTGTAATACGTTTAAATCAATTTCATCACCTTTATGTAAGTTTATTTTTTTTGAAATAGTTTGATTTATTATTATTGTGTTTTTTTCAGTACTATAAAGTTTTGAAATTAGATTATTTTTATTAGTATCGAATAAATTAATAAATTTGTTATTATTTTTTATTCCGTAAATTTTGAAATGATTCTTTTTATTTAATGTTTCAACATTTAATAAAGTTCCTAATTGTTCTTTATCTTTTGTAAATGGAATTAAGTTAAATCCTAATGTGTATTGTTGATTATTATCATAAGCAATTTTTAAATTTTGTCTTACAAAATAAGGTGCTCTAGAATATGCTGCTTGAATTATTCCTTGTTCCATTCTATTTTTAAATAATACCGTTCATCAAACTCCTAGTTTTGAAACAAGATCTAATAATTTATTTTTATCGATTAAATCATCTTTAAAATCATTTTCACTTAATTTTAAAATATTATCTTCTACTGAATCTTCTTTATTTCAAATTCCATCTATTATATGGTATTTACCCATTTTTGAATTTGATGAAGATAATTTAAAGTTATTGATATGATCTTTATTTGTTTGTGTTTGTAATTGTTTTACAATAGATGCACTAACTACTGATTCATCTGCAAATTTCAATAAAGCTTGTTGTTTATTATTTATTGAATTAAATTTTTCAATTCTTTTTTCTTCATCTAAATTAATATCAAATTGTTCATTATCATTTAAGTAATAGTCTCTATTAATTGATAATGAAATACTATCTAAATAAATTGAATAAAAACGTTGTAAATGTTTAAATTGATTCAATAAAGTTTTGAAATCATCTTTTTCATCGACTAATAATTCTGATGTTAAATTTTTATAATCAAATCAGTTATTTAAAACTGCATTAGCAAAAAATGGTTCAGTTTCAGATAATGATAATTTTGCTAGTTGTCTGAAATAACCTGTTGATATAGATGTATCTTGAGCCTGTAACATTCTTATATTTGAAACACCTAAAAAGGTTGGTTCTGTATTACCTGAATCATCTACAGTTGGAATTGCTAAATTATAATATGAACTACCATAAGTTTGATTTAAATAGTCTTTTATTATTTGTTCTATATCATACGAATTATTTTTAACAGGTAGAGAAGTTGAAACAAAATTACCATCGCTTTTTTTAATATTTTTATATTCATCATAATCATTTTCAGGATTAAATGCTCTAGAAAATGAAAATGGATTATTATAACTTGGTTCAGAATATTCAACTACTTGTTTATAGTTAATTCCATTATATGTATATACTTGATTTCTTTTTAATAAATAAGGAGCAGAAAAAGAAATTGTAAACATAATAGTAGATAATAAAACAACAAATCCTACACCAAACATTTTAGGTCCAGCATCAATTAATAAAGCTGTTCTCATTTTTTTATTAAATGATTTATTTTCAACATTTCTTTTAATCATCATTGATCATTTAGATAGTTTTTTAGTTCGTTGAGCATAAATTAAATTTAACGCTCCAGTTTTCATAATTAAATATGCAATTAAAAATGATATAACTGACATTAACATTCAAATGAAAATAAATGCAAATAAAAATCCTATTCAGTCAAATGAAGATACTCCATAAGCTAATGTGAAATAAGATTGTAATCTACTTAAAATTACAATTGAAACTCTAACTGCAACAATATATCCAATAATTCCACCAACAAATGAAGTTATCAAAGGAGTAACAACATAATTAAATACTATTTGTTGTTTTTTATATCCTAACGCTCTCATTGTTCCAATTTGAGAACGAGAATTTTCTATTTGTTTTTTAGTCATTAAACTTGTTGTATATAAAACAACACACAATATAGAAAATAATAGTATTGATGAAGTAATGTTATATATTCTAATTGTTTTATTAATTAATGATGTTCTTTTATTAAAAATATAATTTTTATCACCAATTTCATAAAAGAATGTTTTATCTGTGTTATTTTTAATTAATTGTTTAAAAGTAGTATTTAAAAAGTTTAGTTTTTCTTTATCTATAAAATCATTTATTCTTATTGAATAAAATGATTCAATTTCACTATCTGATCCTACAACTAATTTACCGATTGTTTCATCATAATTATAAAAACTATTATTCTGTTTAATTAATCCAAATTGGAATGGATCAACATAAATTAAACCTTGAGTATCTCGGTTAGAAATTGGTGAGTGTTGATTAATTATAGGAGCAATAAAATCAGCTGATTCACCAAATCCAACAACTTGAAATCAAGAATAAGTTCCAGCGTATTTTAATTGATAGATTCCATTTTTATCATCTAATCCTTGTTGTTTTATTAATTCAATATCTCTATGTTGTTCAGCATTTGTATTAGCGTTTTTATTTGAACTAACTAGTAATTGATCACCTAATTTATCTTTTTGAATTCTAATTATATCTTTTATTTTTATATTATGTTTTTGAGCATAAATTGGATCTAAAACAACTTGATTAATAGAGTTAATATCATTTCCTTCTGAAATTACAAGTTTATCAACTTGATTAGTTTTTGATGAAGTTTTTGCTATTGTTTTTAATGTTTGTAAATTATTATTTGAATAAACTTGACTAAACTCTCTTGCTTCAGTTCTAGATCATTCAAAACTTTGATTATACTTTTCTTTATATTTAATGTTTAATTGATCTATTCAATGTTGTTGAGCTTCAACTAAATTACTAGGAATATTTTCTTTGTTATTTTCAACACTATCTTTAGGGTCTAATTTCAAAACTATATTATGTTGATTTGATTTGCTAACTAAAAAGTCATATCTATTTAAAACATTACTATCAATTGAAGAAATCAATGACATAACAAGAGCCATTAAAGACACTAAAATAGTCAATCCAAATAATTGAGCTTTGTTTTTAAAAGCGTTTTTAAAAGAGTTTTTAAGCATCAATAAAAATCAATTGTTAGATGAATATTTATTTTTATTTTCTTTCATACCTTTTTCCTTTCTATTTTAAATTAGAAGGAAATTAGCGGTGGGGTTGTTTGTTTTTTAACTTGTTTTAATTCTAAATATTTAAAATAACTAATTTTTAATAAGAATATATCTAAATTAGCTTTAATTTTAAAATTATCTGATATCTTAACGTCATCTAAACTAGATTGTTCTTCAGTTTCATCATCTATTTGTTTTTTAATCTTAATAAAATCTAAATTTATAAATAAGTTTTTTTCATACTTAACAATTACTTTTTTAGTTTTAATTAATATTAAAATAGAAACTAAAAATAATAGCATAATAGCTAGTAAAATAGAGTTTAATGATATTTGTAATATTAATAAATTTCTTGCAAACTCATTTTCAATATTAAAAGGTAATGTTAGTTTTTTATAGTAAAAAAGATTAACTAATTTAAATACTTTAGCTGAATCAATAATTTGAAAAATACTAATAGCTAAAATTATAAAAATACTAATAATTTTCAATAAGTTTATATTTAATGTATACTGTTTAATTTCTTTGAAAATAGTTTTTTTATCTAGTTTAAAATTTAATGTTTTAATTAATTTAATAGTTCTAGTAAATATAGTTGCACTTAAAATGATATAGATAAAAACAAATATAATATTTTCAAATAAACTAAAGTTATAAAAGCCTAAAAAAGGTTTTAAAAATGAAGTAGAACTTAATAGGAAAACAAAACAAAGAATGTTTAAAAAGTTATCTTTACTTTTCATTGTTTTACCTCCTATCAATTAATAGATTAATTATATCAAATAACAAAAACCGTGCTTATTATTAGCACGATTGTGTAGTGAAAGTGATTAATTAAATATAGACTTTCCAACTTCCTTCTTGGTATATGCAAAAGTTGACCAATTTATAAATATATCAATCTAAAAGTGACATTGTTTTAAATTTATATTTATCACTACACTTTTATTCTAATATATTTATTTGTTAAATTCGATTTTTTCTAACACTAATCCTTTTGATTCAGCTATAAAAGGATTTTTATTACCATTTCCTTTTAGCATTTCTTTTATTTGTTCAACTGTTACTTTTTTATTTAAATAACAATTTAAAGCATTAGCTACAATCATTCTAATTTGATATCTAATAAAACCATATGCTTTAAATTGAATTTGAACTCTATTTTCTTTATTTCTAAAAACTTTTATTGATTCAATTGTTCTTTTAGTATTTATGTTTTCTAGTTCATCATCTTTTAATCCTGAAAATAATTTAAACTCATGTTCACCAATAAATAAATCAAATATTTGCTGTAGTTTATTAATATCAATTTGATCATGTTTTCAATAATATTCAAATCTTTGTTTGAATATATCAAATTCAGAATCATTTATATAATAACTATAAGTTTTTTGTTTTACTTCTCTTAAATTAAATGACGGTTGAACAAAACTAGCATCAAGTATTTTAACATCACTAGGTAATGCTTTATTTAAAGCTTTAATAAAAACTTCTAATATAGGTTTAAAATGAATAACAAGTAAAACTTTTTGATCTAAAGCATGTACTCCAGAGTCAGTTTTACTTGTTCCAATTGTTTTGAAATTTTTATTTTTTGTAACTCTTTTTACTGCACTTTCTAAAACATCTTGAATAGCAACAGCATTGTTTTGATGAATTCAACCATGATAATTAGATCCATCATAACATAAAGTTAATAAAATTCCGTACATATTAACGCCCTATTAATGAATCAATATGAACGATGTGTCAGTTTGCAAATACTACAGGACTAGATGCATAAACTATCATAAATGTTGCAAATGCTATACCTATTGTAAAAATTACAATATCAATTCAATTTAGTTTAAATTGAATAAATCTAGTTCTTCTTGCATTTGGATCATAACCTCTAGCATCCATTGCATAAGCTAAATCTTCAGCTTTTTGGAATGATGAAACTAATAAAGGAATGATTAATGATGTTAAACTTTTTACTTTATCTTTAAACTTACCATTTTTAATATCAATACCACGACTAGATTGTGCTTTCATAATTCTTCCTGCTTCATCAATTAAAGTAGGAATCATACGTAGCGCAATAGAAATAATCATAGATAAAATATAAACTGGTAATTTAACAATTTTTAAAGGTGATAATAAATCTTCAATCGCTAATGTTAATTGTAGTGATGGTGTTGTTCCTGTTAAAACACAAGTTAGTGTAATCATTAAATAAATTCTAAATGCCATAACAATTGCACTATATAATGCTTTTTCACTAAATCAGAATATTTTTCAGTTAAAGAAGAATCCGATAGGATCAACTTTTAACCCTGCACTAGCAACACCCTCTGCTGATAATCTTCCACTTTTAAAAGTTGAAGTTACATATCAAAGGATTCCTGATGGTAAACTGTTTTTATGTTGTTCATAGTACTCACTTATTTTATCAATATCACTTTGAGATGGATGAATGAAAAAGAAATTCATAATTAAAATGATTGTAAAAATAAATGATACAGGAGCTAATAATCTAACTAGTAAATTTAAGTTTAATTTTGATAAGAAAAATAAAGTTAAAATTCCTACTGCAATGATTAAATAACCAGTAAATTTAATCGGAAAGAAAATAGATACGATTAAAAAGATAACCATAAACATTTTAAGTCTTGGATCCATTTTATGAATCAAAGAGTTTTTTGGAATATATCTACCAAATGATATCCTCATATTATCTACTCCCTTCTACTTTTTTCAATTTAGCTAATTCAATAGCGAAATCTTCAATTGTTCTAATTTCTTTATTTAATAAGTTAATTTTTTTATCTTTTAATTTGTACATTAATTGGTAAAGTTTTGGTGGATCAATTTCGATTTTCTTTAAAAGTTCTATATTTGAAAAGATTTCAAAAGGTGTTCCAATGTCAATGACTTTTCCGTTATGCATAACAATTACTTCATCTGCAATTCTTAAAACATGATCCATATTATGAGTAACCATAATAATACGTTTATTGAATTCTTTATTTAATCTTTCAAATAAATTCATAAAGTCTTCTTCACCTTTTGGATCTAATCCTCCAGTAGGTTCATCTAAAACTAATGTACTTCCATCCATTGCAACAATCCCAGCAACAGCAACACGTCGTTTTTGTCCTCCTGATAATTCAAAAGGTGAACGTTCAGCGTATTCAGTTGGTAATTCAACTAATTTCAATAAATCAGGAATTCTTTTATAAACTTCTTCTTTACTTTCTCCTAAATGAACAGGACCAAAAGCGATATCTTTTTTAACTGTTTCTTGGAATAATTGATATTCAGGGAATTGGAAAACTAAACCAATTTCTTTTCTTAATTTTTTAACTTCTTTTATTTTTTTAATTTTTGCAGGAATTGGATAATCTCCAACTAATGTTTGACCAGTTTCAGTAACAATTAATCCATTAGTTAACTGAATCATAGTAGATTTTCCACTACCTGTTGTTCCTATAACACAAGTTATTTTGTTTTTTTTGAATGTTAAATTTGTATTTTCTAAAGCTTTATGTTCGAATGGTGTTCCTTTTGCATAAGTGTAAGAAACATTTTCTAAAACAATATCTTTACTAAAATCAAAATTTTGTTCATCTACTTTTTTCTTTTTTAAACTTCACATATTTCTTTCACCAACTCGTCCATATTTTGAGTATTAGGAACAACTAATCCTTTTTTCTCTAACTCTTCTCTTACTAAAGCTACAAAAGGAATGTCTAATTGAATACTTCTTAAAAAATCTTTATCTCCAACTATTTCTAGTGGTTTACCAATTTTAACTAACTTACCATGATCTAGAACAACAACTTTATCAGCATTTAAAATTTCATCCATATCATGAGTAATTGAAATAATAGTTTTAGTTCCTCTTAACTGAACCATGATTTCTTTAATTTCACGTTTTCCTTTTGGATCCAACATACTTGTTGCTTCATCAAAAATCATAATATCAGGATCTAAAGCTAAAGTTGAAGCAATTGCAACACGTTGTTTTTGTCCTCCACTTAAGCTTAGTGGTTCTTTTTTTAGTGCATGTTCCATTCCGACTTTTTTAGCAGATTCTAAAATGATCTCAGGCATTTTAGTTGGATCAACTCTTTTATTTTCTAAACCAAAAGCGATATCAGCTTCAACTGTTGAACCAATAAATTGGTTATCTGGGTTTTGGAAAACAATACCTAAGAATTTTCTAATTTGTTCAATGTTACTATCAGTAACTTTGTTTCCAAATATTTTAATTTCTCCTTCTTTAGCTGTTAAAACACCAATTAAAATTTTAGATAAAGTAGATTTTCCACTACCATTGTGACCAATAATAGTTACATATTCACCTTCATTAATTGTAAAACTAACATCATCAACAGCTTTTGGGAAATTTGCACCATATCTAAATGATAAATTCTTAATTTCTACAGCTATGTTGTTTTCTTTTTTTAATTTAATTCCACGTCCCTGTTCATTAATAGCATCTTTAAATTCATTGAACATATATTGTGCGTGTTCATATTCTTTTTTAGCTCTTTTAATATCTTCTTGGTTGTTTGATTTTTTAATTTGCTTTAATAGATTTTCAGATTTTTTTAGATTATCTTTAAAACTTTTAGTTGAGGCTAATTCACGGATTTCAACTTTTATTTTTTTAATCTTTTCTTTTAAAACTTTTTTTTCATTTTTGTCAATTTCATTTTGTCTTATTAAATTAATGTATTTGTGACTTAATTCAGACAATTTTACATATAGTTTGTTTATTGAAATTTTAAAGTCATTTAAGTTTTTTTCAGTAATTTTGCTAGCATCAAATTCATCAAACAATTTTTTATTTTCCATCCAAAAAACCTCAATTCTATTTTTAGACATGTTTATATTAATTATAAATTAAACATATTAAAAATTAAACATAAAACACAATCATAAAATATTTATAACAAGTTTCAAAAATTATAAAAATAATAATAAAAAAAGTATCAACGATACTCTTATTTTTTATTCTAGATTATTTTTTATTTTTATTACTAATACTATCTCTTACTCTACCGCTTGGTCTATGAATAATTACAGATCCAAAACGTTTTTTAGTTAGTTCATTAGCATAAGCAATGGCATCTTTTTGAGTATCAAACAGTTTACTTGGTCTTGAGTTTCCAACACCTTTAACTTGTCATTTTCCATTATATGGTGTTACATGATATACAGTAGCTAATTTCTCTGCCATAATTTTCATCTCTCTTTACTATCATTAATATTTTAAATATATTATATAAAAGTTTATCTAATAAATTAACTGAATTCATATCCAAAAATGCCTCAAAACCCTAAATAAGTAAGTAAATTAACAGATTTTTTATAAAATTAAGTGTTTGTGTAGGTGAATTTATATACATGTTTGCTTTAATTATTAGTTACAAAATAAAAAAATAAGGTTGTAAAACCTTATTTGTTTGAGACTAGACTAATTCGATAATAACCATAGGTGCATTATCACCTTTACGGTTATCTAATTTAAGAATTCTAGTGTATCCACCATTTCTATTTTCGTATTTTTTTGCTAATTCATTAAATAATTTTTGTAATGCTGTTTCTTTTTTGTTAGCTTGAGTATCTCTTAATCAACTAGCAGCTTGACGTCTTGCGTGTAAATCACCACGTTTTGCTAAAGTGATCATTTTGTCAAAATGTCTTCTTAATTCTTTTGCTCTAGTTTCAGTAATTTCTAAACTTTCATTAACGATTAATTCAGTTGTTAAATTACGCATTAAGCTAGTTCTTCATGCTGTGTTTTGACCACGTTTTTGAATGTATGACATGTTTACCTCCTATTAATTAATTATTATTGTTTAAAAGTTAATCTTAATTGAGCAACTTTTTCTTTAATTTCTTTTAATGATTTACGACCTAGGTTTCTGATTGATCCAATTTCATCTTCATTTTTAGAAATTAATTCTCTTAAAGTATCGATTCCTGCACGTTTTAAGCAGTTTAAACTTCTTTGAGTTAAGTCTAACTCTTCAATAGTTTTATCTAGTTCTTTTTCTTCATCGTTTTCTAAACCGATAATTTCAACATCACTAATTTCATGATTTAAGTTAACAAAGAACTCTAAGTGAGCAACTAAAACTTTAGCCGCAATACTTACAGCTTCAACTGCTGTAATTGAACCGTCAGTTTCAACTTCTAATTCTAATTGTTCTAAATCGATTGATTTACCAATTTTTGTAGAATCAACAGCATAAGCAACTTTAACAATTGGTGAGTAATTTGAGTCAATTGTTATCATTCCTGGTTCAATATTTCTTTCGTTTTTGTTATCTTTGAATGATTTGTATCCACGTGAGTTTTTAGCATATAATACTAAATCTAAAACTCCACCTTCACTAACAGTCGCTATTAATAAATCTTTGCTTAAAATTTCTACACCAGCAGGAACTTCAAGATCAGAAGCATAAACTTCTCCTTCAACGTTAGTTTTGATTTTAATTTCAACACTTTCTTCATCTTTGTACATTTCTGAATCAATTTTTAAAACTAATTGTTTAATGTTTAAGATGATTTTTGTAACGTTTTCAACTATTCCTGGAATTGATGTAAATTCATGAGCAGCACCAGCGATTCTAATTGCATAAACACTAGCTCCTGGAGTTGCTGCTAATAAAGTTCTTCTAATAGCATTACCTAAAGTTGTACCAAATCCTCTTTCTAAAGGTGATACACTGAATTTTCCATAATTTTTATCTTGCCCTTCTTTTAGAAGAGTGAATTCTGGTCTCATAAATCTTTTCATATTATTAACCTCTTGGGCGTTTTCTTGGACGCACTCCGTTGTGTGGTATTGGTGTTGTATCTTTGATTGAATTAATATCTAATCCTGCCATTTGTAATGCTCTAACAGCTGCATCACGTCCTGGTCCTGGACCTTTAACTTCAACTGCAACAGATTTAACTCCATTATCCATAGCACCTTTAGCTGCTGCTTCAGAAATTAATTGAGCTGCATAAGGTGTAGATTTTTTAGAACCTTTAAATCCTAATGCTCCAGCACTTGATCAAGAAAGAACATTTCCTTTTTCATCACTAATAGTAACAATTGTATTGTTAAAAGTAGAATGAATGTGAGCAATACCTTTAGGAATATTTTTCTTAATTCTTTTTTTACCTTGTGGTTTTGGATTTGCCATTTTAACTTTCCTTCTTTCTACCTATTATTTTTTCTTATTAGCTACAGTTTTTCTTGGACCTTTTACTGTTCTTGCGTTAGTTTTTGATGATTGTCCTCTAACAGGTAATCCTTTACGGTGTCTTAAACCTCTGTAACTTCCAATTTCCATTAAACGTTTGATGTTTAATGATACTTCTCTACGTAATTCTCCTTCAGTTTTGTATTTTGAGATTTCTGCAGAGATATTTTTCATTTGTTCTTCTGTTAAATCTTTAACACGGATATCTTCAGAAATGTTTAATGCTTTTAAAACACTTTGAGATGTTGATAATCCAATTCCGTAAATGTATGTTAATGAAATAACAACTCTTTTATCATTTGGGATTTCTACTCCACTAATACGAGCCATATTAACGTATCCTTTCTAAAAAATTAATTAAACTACTAACCTTGTCTTTGTTTGTGTTTTGGTGTTACACAAATAATCATTACGCGGCCTTTACGTCTAATTACACGACATTTGTCGCAAATTTGTTTGACTGATGATCTAACTTTCATCTTTAAACCTCCGTATTTTTTATATATTAAATAAAGACAATAAATCAGTTTTCACTGATTTTTAAATAATATTGTCTATAAAAACTAATTACTTTGCAATTTTTCTATAAGTAATTCTTCCACGTGTCATATCGTATGGTGATATCACAATAGTTACTTTATCTCCAGGTAAAATGCGGATGTAATGCATGCGGATTTTACCTGACACGTGGGCATTAATAACTATTCCGTTTTCTAATTGCACTCTAAATTGAGCGTTAGGAAGTACTTCAACAACAGTACCTTCAAATTCCATTTCAGTTTCTTTAGCCATTGCTTATACCTCCTTATAATTTTGTTAATACTTCGCAACCATCTTCAGTTACAAGTATTGTATGCTCGAAATGTGCTGCCATACTGCGATCAGCTGAATATACTGTTCAATTATCTGCAGCAGTTTTAGTTTTATGAGTTCCAATTTGAACCATTGGTTCAATACAAATAACCATTCCTGCTTGTAATCTCATTCCAGTATTTTCTACACCAACGTTGGGAATAAAAGGATCTTCATGTAATGATTGACCTATTCCATGACCTGTGTAATCTCTAGGAAGACTAAAACCGTATGATTCAACATATTTTTGAATAGTGTGACCTATGGTTCCTAGTCTTGTTCCTGGTTTGACTTGCTCTATAGCAAGTTCTAGTGATTTTTCAGTGACCGATATAAGTATATCATTTTTTTTATCTTTTGCAATTCCACAAAGCATAGTAAATGCACTATCTGCATGTCAACCTTCAAAAGTACATCCTGCATCGACACTTACGATATCTCCATCTTGTAAAATTCTATCTTGAGGAATCCCGTGTACTAATTGATCATTAATTGAAATACAGATTGTTTTTGGAAATCCGTGATATCCTTTAAAATTTGATTTACATCCTTTAGAAATTATAAATTCTTCAAAAGCTTTATCTAAATCTAGACAATTTATTCCAGGTTTAATCATTTTTTTTAACATATCTAAACCTTGTGCTAGAACTTTACAAGCTGTTCTAATTTTTTGAATTTGTTCTGGTGTTTTAATAGTTACCATTCTATTTTAATTCTCCTTTAATAGTGTCAAATACTTGATCAGCTGATAATTCATCAGCTTTTATTTCAACAAATTTACTTGAATTTTTATAATAACTAATTAATGGTAGAGTTTGACTTGAATAAGTTTCTAATCTTACTTTAACTTTTTCAGGTTCATCATCTGCACGTCTTACTAAAACTGTATTATCAAAATCACAAACATTATCTACTTTAGGTTTTCTAAAAATAGTATTAAAGCTTGCTTTACATTGTGGACATACTAATCTTCCACTAATTCTTTTAATTAAAAGTTCTTCATTAACATCGATATAAAATACAACATTAATTTTTTTGTTTAGTTTTGTTAACATCTCATCTAATGCTTTAGCTTGATCTAAAGTTCTTGGATAACCATCAAAAATTAATTTATCGTTTGTTTTTTTTAAAAATTCTTCAACAATAGCATTAACAATACTATCTGGTACATATTTACCAGCATTCATATATGTTGCACACTCTTGACCTATTTTTGAATTATCAGCAATTTCTTTTCTCATTAAATCTCCAGTTGATACTTGAATAAAACCAAGTTGATTAACTAGTTTTTCAGCTTGAGTTCCTTTTCCTGATCCTGGAGCTCCTAATAACATAATATTCATGACATTTCCTCTTTCTTAATTACTATTAAATTAATTTTATAATACTAAAAACAATAAGTTTACTTAGTTTCAACCTATTAATGATAGTTGGTGAATTTAAATTAAAGATTTTTATCACTAAAAGCATGAGGTAAAAAATCACTAACTAAATATTCACCAATAAATCCATTTTGATTAAACATATAAGTTTTTTGATCTGCATTTAAAAGTTCTGACATTGTTTGACGACAAGTTCCACAAGGTGAACCAAATGATTTACTATCAGTGTAAAGTGCTAGTAATTCAACATCATCTTTACCATAACCTTGTGCATATACTTGTGGTAGTGCACATCTTTCAGCGCAAATACATGGGTTATAAGCTGCATTTTCAACATTAACACCAAGTATTTTTTCACCATTTTTTAAATAAACTATACATGAAACTCTAAAGTTTGAATATGGACAATAAGCTCTAGTAGCTAATTGTTTTAATTCTTCAAAAATAATCTCTTTGTCTAATTGCATAACTACTCCTAAATCTAAGTATATTAATATTATTATAATTATAGAAATTAAGCAATAAAAAAAGGCATATAAGCCTTTTATCAAATGTGAGAAGTTTGAGATGAAGAAGATTCTTCAGTAAATTTTTCTTTTTTCTTTTCAATGAAATTTTGTTGAATAAGTCTTCCTTTTAATTGTTGAGTAGTTTGAATTGCTACTGATATACAAATAATTAATCCAGTACCACCGATCGCTAAGTTAGATGGTAGACTAGTTAATTTTGAAATAACATAAGGAAGAATAGAAATTACTGCTAAGAAAATCGATCCCACAACAGACAATCTATTAATTGTTGATGATAGATATTTTATTGTGTCATCTCCTGGTTTTATTCCTGGAATAAATGTTCCTGATTTTTGGAAGTTTTCAGATATTTTTTCAGGGTTTATTTGAACTTGAGAATATAAGAAAGTGAATAATATAATTAACACACCAAATATTGATATACCGTATCAAGTATCAAATCCTAAATAATCTTTAGTAAAGTGAACAAAACCGCTTTCTGGATTAACAACTTCTATAATTTGAGAAATTGTAACTGGAGTTGAGATAATTGCTGATGCAAAGATTACCGGAATAACTCCTGCGTTATTTATTTTTAGTGGTAAGTATGGTGTATGTTCTTGAGAATCAGTTAACCCTGATCCAGTTTGTTGGATAGGGATTTTTCTTTCAGCTTCATTCATTAATACAACTGAAAAAATAACTAAGAAGAACACTCCAATATAAATTAAGAAGTTTAAGAATCCTGAAAAGAATATATTTGCTTCTTCTCCTGTATCTGAAATTCAGAAGTTGTATGTTGCTATTAAGTTAGAAGGCATTGACACTACGATTCCTAAGAAAATAACTATAGAAATACCATTTCCAATTCCTTTAATTGTAATTTGATCAGATATTCATAGCATTAAGAATGAACCTGCTAACATAATTAACGGAACTAATACGTAGTAAAATGCCGCACTAGCTAAAGCGTTTGGATCGTCTCAACCAGGTATTATTAAATCACCGCGACTTGATAGCGTAAAAATTGTTGCTTCTGCTTGCATAACTGCAAACGGTATCATAATAATTTTTGTTAACTTATCAAGTTTTTTTCTTCCTCTTTCTCCTGATTTATTTCATCTAGTTAAAACAGGAACCACATCAGTTGAAAGTAATTGAACAATAATTGATGCTGTAATATAAGGAGAAACCCCTAATGAAAGAATTGAGAATTTACCAATACTTCCTCCTCCTAGAGTAGAAAGTAATTGGAAGAATTGGATTTTTGCAGTTTCACTAGCAAAGTTAGAATTTAATTTAACCCCCGGAACAGTAATATATACTCCAATTCTTATTACTAAAAGTGCTAATAATGTAAAAACGATTCTATAAACCAAATCCTTGTTTTTAATGAAGAAATTTGTCTTTACAAAATCGTTTTTTTTGTTGAGTGATCTTAAAGCAAAATTTCTGTTTTGATTAGTTTTATCGTTAACAGTTTTTTTTGCCATAATTACATCACCTCTACTTTTCCTCCAAGTTTTTCAATTTCAGCTTGTGCTGATTTTGAAACTTTATTAACTTTAACATCAACTTTTTTAGTTAATGATCCTTTACCTAATATTTTAACTAAAGTTTTGTTGTTTTTAATGATTTTTGCATCAATTAAAGTTTCATGATTAATTGCTGATAAATTTAACGCTTCTAAATCGCTTAGATTTAAAATTACGTATTCTTTTTGGTTAGGAGAAGTGAACCCAATTTTAGGTAATCTTCTAAATAATGGTGTTTGTCCTCCTTCGAATCCTGGACGAACTCCACCACCTGAACGTGAGTTTTGTCCTTTGTGACCTCTAGTAGCAGTTTTACCTTTTCCAGAAGCCATACCTCTACCTACTCTAGTAGCTTCTTTTTTGCTACCTGGAGTGTATTTTAATTCATTTAATTTCATAATTTACGGCTCCTTTCTATTATTCAGCTGATTCTTCTACTGATTTTTTAGCTGAAGCTTTTTTAGCTGATGATTTAACTGCTTTTTTTTCTGCAACTTCTTGATTAGCTTCTTTAGCAACTTTACCATATCTTAATTCATGAACTCTTTTTAAAGTTTGCATTGATTGTAATCCTTGCATTGTAGCTCTAATCATGTTGATTGGGTTGTTGCTTCCTAATGATTTAGCATAAACATCTGAAATCCCTGCTAATTCAATAACTGCACGTGCTGGTCCTCCGGCGATAACTCCAGTACCAACTTTAGCTGGTTTAATTAAAATTTTACCAGCTCCAAAAGTACCTAAAACTTCATGTGGAACTGTTCCATTTCTTAATGAAACAGCTATTAAGTTTTTCTTAGCTTCTTTAATTGCTTTTTTAATTGCTTCAGGAACTTCGTTAGCTTTTCCAGTTCCCATTCCAACTAGACCTTTTTTGTTTCCTACAACAACAACTGCTGCGAAACGGAAGTGACGTCCACCTTTTGTAACTTTAGTAACACGTCTAATTGTTACAACTTTTTCTTCGAAATCATCTTTTACAGTTCTAACTGGTTTATTACTTGACTTAGCTTTTCTATCAAATTTTTTGTTTTCTGGTTTTTGAGTAGAAGCTTTTTCAACATTAACGTTAGTTTCGTTTAATTCTACTGCGTTCATTTCTGCTGTCATTTTTTCTTCCACCCTTTCTTAGAATTTTAATCCTGCTTCTCTTGCTGCTTCAGCAAAAGCTTTTATTTTACCATGGTATAAGTATCCACCACGGTCGAATACTACTTCATTGATATTTGCAGCTAAAGCCTTTTTAGCAATTTCTTGAGCAACCATTTGAGCTGCTTCTTTATTCGCTTTGTTTTTTAAGTCCATTTTTAAAGTTGAAGCTGATACTAATGTAACTCCTTTAGTATCATCAATTATTTGAGCATAAAAGTTTGTGTTTGATTTAAATACGTTTAATCTTGGTCTTGCAGCTGTTCCGCTAACTTTTTGTCTTACTCTAAAGTGTCTACGTTTTCTTGCTTCTGATTTAGTAAATTTCATGTCCTATAACCTTAAGCTCTGGTTCTATTTACCAGCTGCTTTCCCTTCTTTTCTAATAATAATTTCATCTTTGTATTTAATTCCTTTTCCTTTGTATGGTTCAGGTTTTCTATATGCTCTAATGTTTGCTGCAACTTCTCCAACTAATTGTTTGTCAATTCCAGTAATAACTAATTCAGTTGGTTTAGGTGCTTGAATAGTTACACCTTCTGGAATCATGTATTCAATTGGATGTGAGTATCCTAAGCTTAAGTTTAATTTTTGTCCACTAACTGCAGCTTTATACCCAACCCCAGTAATTAATAATTCTTTTTTGAAACCTTCATTAACTCCAGTAATCATTCCTGAAAGTAATGAGTTAGTTGTTCCATGTAATTGTTTTGTGTGTTTTTGTTCATTTGCTCTTTTTGTAGCCACTTTATTATCAGCTACTTCGATTGAGATTAATGGTGAAAATTGTTTTGATAATGTTCCTTTTGATCCTTTAACTGTAACTGTATTGTCTGCTGATACTGTAATTTCAACTCCACTAGGGATAGCTAATATTCTGTTTCCTATACGTGACATATTTTCTATCTCCTTATTATCAAATAAATGCTAATACTTCTCCACCAGCGTTTGCTAGGCGAGCTTTTTTACCAGTCATAATTCCTTGTGATGTTGAAACGATTGAGATACCTAATCCGTTTAATACTTGTGGGATTTCGTTAGCTTGTGCATAAACTCTTAAACCAGGTTTTGAAATTTTCTTTAATCCTTGAATTACTCTAGTTTTTCCTTGGTATTTTAATTCGATAGTGATAGTTTTTTTAACATCACCTTCAACAGTGAAGTTTGAAATGAATCCTTCTTCTTTTAAAATTCTTGCTATCTCTAATTTTACTTTGCTTGATGGAACACTTACAGTTTTTAAGTATCTTTGGTTAGCATTTCTAATTCGAGTTAACATATCTGCAATAACATCTGTAGTCATATCTAATTGATTCCTTTCTTAATTTCTATCATGAAGCTTTTCTAATACCAGGAATTTGTCCTTCATAAGCAAATTTTCTAAAGCAAACACGGCAAATTCCAAATTTTTTAAGCACAGCGTGTGGTCTACCACAGTTATTACAACGTGTGTAATTTCTAACAGCAAATTTTTGATGTTTTTGTTGTTTTACTTTTAATGATTTTTTAGCCATCTATACAGTTCTCCCTTTATTATTTTTCGAATGGCATTCCCATTTTTTCTAATAATGCGAATGCTTCTTTATTAGTTTTAGCAGAAGTTACAATTGTGATATCCATACCACGTAATCTTTGAACTTTATCATAATCAATTTCTGGGAAGATGATTTGTTCTTTAATACCTGTTGTATAATTTCCAAATCCATCAAATGAGTTTCTTGACACACCTCTAAAGTCACGAACACGTGGTAAAGCAACGTTGATTAATCTGTCTAAGAAATCATACATTTTTTTACCTCTTAAAGTAACTTTAGTTCCAATTGGCATTCCTTCTCTTAATTTGAATACCGCTAATGATTTTTTAGCTTTTGTAATTAATGGTTTTTGACCAGATAATTTTTCTAATTCAGATACTGCTGCATCTAATTTTTTAGTATCAGTTGTAGCATCTCCGATTCCCATATTTATAACGATTTTTTCGATTTTTGGCACTTGCATTACTGATTTGTAGTTTAATTCTTTAAATAATTCAGGAACGATTTGTTCTTTGTATTTGATTTCTAATCTTGATTTCATAACTTATCTATTCCCTTCTAATTATTTAGCACTTTTAATTTGTGTTTTTGATTTTTTAGCAACACGAATTTTTTTACCATCAGTAATTTCAAATCCAACTCTTGTAGTAGCTTCTTTGTTTTTTGGATCTTGTAATGCTACGTTTGAAATATGGATTTTTGCTGGAATTTCTCTGATTCCACCTTCAGTATCTTGGTTTGAAGGTTTAACGTGTTTTTTAACGTTAATTCCTTGAACTGATACTCATTGTTTATCTTTTGATAATGAGATGATTGGTCCTAATTCACCTTTATGTGAACCAGCGATTACTTTAACCACGTCACCTTTTAAGATTTTTGATTTTGCCATTTGCTGGTTCCTCCTATAATACTTCTGGAGCTAGAGATGCAATTTTTGCAAATCCTGCTTCTTTAATTTCACGTGCGATTGGACCGAAAATACGAGTTCCACGTGGTGATTTATCATCTTTTACTAATACTGCTGCGTTTTCAGAAAATTTGATGTATGTTCCATCTTCTCTTCTTAATTCACGAGTAGTTCTAACAATAACAGCTTTAACAACTTGACCTTTTTTAACAACTGCACCTGGAGCTGCAGAAATAACTGAACAAACAATAATGTCACCAATACC